>JAAYGB010000045.1 GCA_012727955.1 Bacillota bacterium | reverse complement strand
GGCTCGAACCTGTGACCCCCTGCTTGTAAGGCAGGTGCTCTCCCAGCTGAGCTATTCGCCCACGTCATAACTATCGCCTTTTCACAACCATCTTGCCCCAGTATCTTATCACATTGCTGAAGCCAAGTCAAATACCAGTGAAAAGCTGGTGGGCGAAACAGGGCTCGAACCTGTGACCCCCTGCTAGTAAGGCAGGTGCTCTCCCAGCTGAGCTATTCGCCCACAAAGTAATGACTTGCCTCTCGGCGACGTAGTTCAGTATATCAAACCCTTTGGTTTTCGTCAACATCTTTTTCTCCAATTCTCATTGAGATTTCCCTGGGGGGGAAGCGGTAAAGGTTAACGGGTGTGAAGGAAACCTGGAACGGAAAGGCTACGATCTAGGACAATGTGCTTCTACTGACGAGGGAGGTTAAGGTATGCGCAGTCTGTGGAACGGGAGCATCAGCTTTGGATTAGTCCATATCCCTGTGAAAATGTATGCCGCCACCAGTCGGGAACGGGTCAAGTTTCGCTATCTCCATGGGGAATGCCATACACCAATTCGATATCAGAAAACCTGTCCCCAATGCCAGCGGGAAATCACCGATAATGAGATTGTCTACGGATACGAGTATGAAAAGGGCCGCTATGTCATCATTGATGAAGAGGAACTGGAGGCGCTCCCCTTTAAACAGGGCCGCACCATCGACATCGTTGACTTCGTGGAGTTGTCAGAAATTGATCCCGTTTATTTTGATAAGACCTATTACCTTGAGCCCAAGGACGGCGGGGCCAAGCCCTACGTACTGTTACGCAGAGCCATGGAGGAAACCCAGAGAATCGCTATTGCCAAAGTCCTCATCCGTTCCAAAGAGTCCCTGGCCGCCCTTCGGGCTACGGAGAATGCCTTGATCCTAGAAACGATGTTCTATCCTGCGGAGGTGCGGGCGATATCCTTGCTGACGGAGCTAAACAAACCGGTAGACATTCATGAACGGGAACTGGCAATGGCCGTCAGCCTGATCAATAATCTTGCCTCTAGCTTCGATCCCCACAAGTACACCGACAACTATCGGGAGGAATTGATGAACCTGATCAACCGAAAGATTGCCGGTGACAAGGTCGTCGCCGCTCCCGGTCCACAGCAGACCGACACAGTCATCGACTTGATCGCTGCCCTGGAGGCCAGCATTAGGGCAACAGAGGATTCTCGGGAGCCAGAGCCGGCGATAGCTGGGCCGGCCCAGCGCCGATGATGAAGCTGATTCGTCCCATGTTGGCCGAGTCCATCGACCAACCCTTTGACAGCCGGGACTATCTCTTTGAACCAAAATGGGATGGATTTCGGTGCATCGCCTACCTGGAACGGGATCGCACAATATTGTACAGTCGCAGCGGTCGGGACTTCAGTCACCAATTCCCAGAGCTTTTGACACTCCATCGCCGGGCGAGGAAATTGCCTGCGATCCTCGATGGAGAAATTGTCGCCTTTACCGCTGGCAAACCAGATTTTCACGCTCTGTTGCACCGCAGTCGACGAAGCCCATCCCCACAGGTGGTTGATGCAACGCCAGTCAACTATCTAGCCTTCGATTTGCTGCACTGGGACGGTGCCCCCTTGCTGTCAACCCCTCTACTGGAACGAAGGACGCGGCTCAAGGAAGGATTAGTTGAAGAGGGACCACTTCTAATCTCCCCCTTCGTCCCAACTCAAGGAATCAGTCTTTACCAGGTAGCCAGGCAGCAGGGTCTCGAAGGAATCGTGGCCAAGGCGTTGAACAGTCCCTACCTTCCCGGCAAACGCAGTCGCCTCTGGCTAAAATGCAAGGTCATCCAAACTTTGGAAGCCTGTATTCTCGGGTTTACCCCCAAGGGCGATTCCCTCGCCTCTCTGGCCCTGGGACTGTGGAATTTCTCCCACTTTGATTACATCGGGCACGTTGGTACCGGTTTCACTGACTCGGAAGCCCAGGCGATGCGCCGTTTCTTCTCTGCCTTTGTCCTTCCCCGCTCCCAGCTAGCAGTGGGCAACGTCGACGAGAAAACCCTGCAAACCACCGTCTGGGTTGTGCCGCAAACGGTCTGCGAAGTAAGATTTTTCCAGCTGACTCCAGAGGGGCGACTTCGCCACCCCAGCTTTGTGTGCATCCGACCGGACAAAAGACCCCAGGAGTGTACCTGGCAGCAGATTTCCCAAGGAAAGGACGAAACCCATGGCAAGAACTAGTGTCCAGCAAACGGTGGAAGTGGAAGGACACCGGGTCAAGTTAACTAATCTCGACAAGGTCCTCTGGCCCGACGTTGGTTATACCAAGGGGGATCTGATTCGCTACTACGCCCAAGTGTATGACTACATAGCCCCCCACCTTAGCCAACGTCCCCTTACCCTGGTCCGGTACCCCAATGGTATCCAGGGCCAGTCCTTTTACCAAAAGAACGCTCCTCCTTCAACGCCAGATTTCGTTGACACTTATCTCGCAGGCTCTGGTAACAGCCGCATCAACTACATCCTGGTGTCAAATCGAGCCACGATGGTCTGGTTAGCCAACCAAGCAGCTCTCGAACTTAACCCCTGGTTATCTACCATCGAGCATCCTCAGTTTCCCGATGTCATTGTCTTTGACCTTGACCCGGAAGAAGGCAGTAGCTTTGAGGATGCCCGGGCGATTGCCTTTGTGGTAAAGGCGGCCCTGGACAAGCTCAATCTGAAGGGATTTCCCAAGCTTTCCGGGGCTACCGGAATCCATATCTACGTCCCCATCGAGCCCAAGTACTCCTTTCAGGTCACCAGTCGCTTTGTCGGCTTTCTCGGCGAACTCATCAGCCAAATTCACCCCACCAAAGTGACCAATCGGCGATTGGTGAAGGAACGGACGGGAAGGGTCTACATCGATCACTTGCAAAACCTGTATGCCAAGACCATTGTCTGTGCGTACAGTCCCCGACCCCGACCGGGGGCCCCAATCTCTATACCCGTTACCTGGGAGGAGCTTGAGTGGATTCAACCACAGCAGTTTCACCTCAATAACGTCCTTGATCGGCTCAACCAAGTGGGAGATCTCTTTGCTCCTGTGCTGACCACCAGACAGTCCCTGGACTCTCTCCTACCCCAACTGGGACTATAATTGCATGATCGAGTAGGGCAAGGCTAGGTGATCAGCCCTAGCCTTGTCCCTCTCCCAGAACCGTGCATACGGGCCTCGTACTGTCTCTCCATCTCGCTGTACTCTCCGCTTCTCTTGTTTACATGGTTGCAGTTTCTTCCCAGAGCTCATGCGGCGTCTCTAGCTCTATGGCAATCTACCGCACTCTGCTCTGTTAGTCTGCTGAGGGGACAAAGGCTTCAGTTGACTCGTCGCCACCGATCGACAGGCTTCTTTCAGCCCATCGGCGCAACAGACATGCCAGGCACACAAGAAAGGTGGCCCGATGGCCACCTTTTCCTTAAGTATCCTAGTCAATCCCGACTTGCTTACTGAGAAAACTTGCTGCCGTTTCTGCCAGTTTTAGTTCGAACTCACCTAATTCCCTTTCCTGCGAACTGAGAATAACGGTCCCAATCAGGTCACCGGTTGGACTGATAATTGGAGCGATAACAACGGATGATGGTTTATAGTCTCTATCCCACTCTAAGTACGGTTCCTTTTCGAGACCAGCTTGGCCGATGATCTGACTGGTTCGCTCCCGAGCCAGCTGTTTTAGTGCCGCTGTTGTCTGTGTTCCAATCATGCCAGAGAGGACCCCACCGGTGGCCACAACTTGATCCTTGTCGGTGATCACAGCCTCACATCCAGTGGATTCCGTTAACGCTTCGGCGTATCCTTCCACATCCCGTTGAATTCCCCAGAGCGGAGAAAATTTCTTCAAAACTATTTCTCCATTGGACTCGGTAAAGATCTCAATTGCGTCGCCTTCATCGATGCGGAGCTGGCGACGCAACTCTTTTGGCACTACTACTCTGCCTAGTTCATCTATCCTGCGTACAATGCCAGTTGCTTTCATCTTCTAGACCTCCTCCATCAATATTGTGACCCCACTCCGGCAAACTCATGCGCACCTGTCAGCTTATTGCAGGAGGGCAAAGGCCGATATAGACGGAGGATCCGTAAATTTCCGCTAGACGCAACACAGGGGATCCCATCAAGCGGGATCCCCTGTACACTCACGCTATTGGTTCTTGCCAATTACCCCTTAGGCCAAGTATGCAAAGCGGAAAATAAACAACACCGCCAGCACATAGACCATCCAGTGGACAGTCTTGCCCTTTCCAGAGAGCAGCTTGATCAGTGGGTAGACGATGAACCCAAGGGCAATACCGGTAGCAATACTATAGGTAAAGGGCATAGCTACCATCGTAATAAAGGCAGGGATCGCCTCGGAAGCATCTTCCCAAGCAACGCCCAGCGCCTGTTTGATCATCATCGAGCCCACGATGATCAGCGCAGGAGCTGTAGCAGCCGAGGGCACTATCGCAATGATCGGCATGAAAAACAGCGCCAGCAAGAAACAAACAGCTGTGGTAGCGGCAGTCAGCCCAGTCTTACCGCCAACGGCAACTCCACTGGCCGATTCCACGTAAGTAGTAACCGTCGGCGTTCCGAAGATGGACCCAGCCACGGTGCCCACGGCATCGGACAGCAATGCCGGGCTAACTCTCTCCAGCTTGCCTTCCTTGTTGAGAAAGCCACCCTGCTTGGAAACGCCGATCAAAGTTCCAATGGTATCAACCATGTCCACAAACAGGAAGGCGAAGACAATCTCAAAGAAGCCTAGCTTGAGAGCACCGAGAATATCTAGTTTACCGAAAACAGGAGCCCAGTCGCCCAAGCGTGGCCACTGGATAATACCACTGGGAACTTGGGTCACACCAAAGGGCATACCCAGAATCGTCGTTGCCAGAATCCCCCAAAGAATTGCACCCTTGACCTTAAGGGTCATCAGGATCCCAGTGATAATCAACCCGGCAAAGGCCAAAAGTACCGATGCGCTCTTGACATCTCCTAAGGCCACTGTAGTGGCTGGGTCACCGACTACAATCCCGGCATTGACCAGCCCAATCAAAGCAATAAATAACCCAATACCGGCACCAATTGCGCTCTTCAGACTGTCGGGTACCGCATCCACGATCATCTCGCGCACACGGGTCACGGTCAACAGAATAAATACCACACCAGAAAGAAAGACAGCTCCCAGTGCCGTCTGCCAGGAGACACCCATGCCTAACACCACGGAATAGGCAAAATACGCGTTTAGACCCATACCCGGCGCCAAGGCGAAGGGATAGTTGGCCAGGAGGGCCATCAGCAACGTAGCAAAGGCTGCAGAGAACGCAGTGGCATACAAGGTTGCATTAAAGGGCATGCCTGCCTCCTGTAGAATGCTTGGGTTAACAAATAGGATGTATGCCATGGTCATGAAGGTGGTAATCCCGGCTACGATTTCCGTTCTTACCGTAGTGTTATTCTCCTTCAGACGAAAGGTTCTTTCCAAGAATCCCGTTTCCAAACTAGTTGTCGACACCCCAATACCTCCCAATCTTCTCCATAACTCCAAATACATCGTCAACTAAAAACTTCTATCACCGAATACCTTTGTCAACTGAATATGTTTTTTGCAGCTACCACCCCGTCACTGTGAATTGTTCATGATACCAAAGATTTGTCACAAACTGTAAGTTCAACCTGACATTGGTTTTGCCTGCCGGACTTTGGGCAAATATGTAATTTTGCTGTAAATTTTCTTGTATTATGTCTGACTATTTCACGAAAAGGGAGAACCGAATCCCATCTTTCAGTAGGAATTCGGTTCCACAGTCGCCTTTCAGGTCTATTATTTTACCCCGAACCAGTCACTACTTTTGAAGGACTTCCGGATTCACACAGTGGGCAGGAGATTCATTTCTCAATACTGCTAACAGATTATTTGCAGCCAGGACTGCCATCCTATCCCGGGTGTCGTAGGTCGCGCTGCCCAGGTGAGGCAGGAGGACCACGTTATCCAATTCTGCTAGTCCTTCTGCCAGCTCCGGTTCATTCTCAAAGACATCTAATCCTGCGGCAGCGATCTTTCGTTCCTGTAGAGCCTTGACCAAGGCCGCCTCATCGATCAAGGGACCCCGGGCACTGTTCACTAAAATGGCACTGGGCTTCATTAATTCAAGCTCCTTCTCCCCAATGATATGATGGGTAGAAGGCAGCAGGGGAACATGAAGGGAGACAAAATCTGACTCTGCCAGAAGTTCCTCCAAAGGCCGATAGACTGCTCCGTACTTCTCTTCAGCTTCAGGATAGCGCTGGACATCATAGTACAGAATTTTCATCTCAAAGCCCGTAGCTCGCTGAGCCATGGCTTGTCCGATCCGTCCCATCCCCACCAGTCCCAGGGTCTTACCGGTGACATCGGCGCCTAACATCAGCATCGGGCCCCAACCCTTGAACTTGCCTTCCCGAACGAACCGATCGGCTTCAACCACCCGCCGAGCTGCAGCCATCAGCAAAGCCCAGGCGGTATCAGCGGTGGCATCGGTAAGAACTCCAGGGGTGTTGCAAACGGGAATGCCCCGCTTGGTTGCGGCCTGAACATCGATATTGTTGTAACCCACGGCGTAATTGCTAACCACCTTCAAATTGGGGTTGACCGCCAGCAACTCTTCATCGATGGTATCGGTCAGGAGACAGAGTAGTGCATCCGCTTCCTTTACTCCGGCAATTAGCTCTTCTCGGCTCAAAACCCGGTCTTCGGGATTGACTTCGACGTCACAACTTTCGCGCAGTAGTTGCATTCCTGCTTCAGGAATTAGTCTGGTAACAAAAACCTTAGGCCTTTGTTCAGTGTTGGTCATCTTTTTCAACTCCCTGCCATGATTTTCTTCATATTCCACATATATCATGTATTTCCGTACCCAAGGAAAATCCCTCTTAATTCCTTCTTTCACTTGCCCGCAACCAGCCATGATCCACTGCCTCAAAAAGCAGATATCCACCGAGGGCTAAAGCCAAATCATACCAGGGAATTGGAAGGCTAAAGATCCCATAGGTTAGTGCAACAAGGAGACAGATCACAACCCCTGCCACTGCCCCCTCGAGAAAGGAAGCCCCAAGCCAGCCGCCCGCAAGCCATCCGGCAAATCCTGCCACAGCTATTTGTACCGCTGAGGTGGCGTTGACACTGAAGACAAGGGCAGGCAGAAGGCCATCAACCCAGCTGGCCCGCAGCTGCAAGCCTCTCCCCGCGGAGATTAATCCATATTGGAGCCACTCTGCCATAAAGGGCGACAGACTCAAGCCGGTGCCCACCAGAAACAACCACTGCCCCAAGGAGGCTGCCCAAAGGGCCTTCCATCGCCCCAGATGCCGGCCTAGCAGCACCGCCAGGGCCAGGCCAAGGTGCCAAGACTGCAAGAAGGGGTAGATCAGAGCCTGAAGCATCCCTTGGGGAGCCAGCGATGCGATGGGAGTGATCACCAGGAGAAAAAAGAAGTAGGCCACCGCCCAGCCCAAGACCTGGGTGATCAAAACAGGCAAGAAGGACCACAGAGCAAAAAGCAGTCCCGCCCGTAGATTGAGCAACGAGAGCAAAAACGCAGCCCCGGGCAGCATCATCTGCCTCACCATCGATGTCGGCACTGGAAACAGCAGATTGCCCGCTACCTGCAGGTTGTGGATCAAGTAAACCAGACCGGCACATTCCATCGCCAGAAGAACTCTGCTTCCACGCCAGTGAAGCAAAGCCCTTGCTCCCCGCTGTATACCCTGCAGCCACGAAAAGCCCTGGGAAGGGGACACCTGTCGCACTTCCTGCACCCACTCTTCCCATTGGGCCAGACTGGGCCGCTTTGCCGGTTCAGAATCCAGAGCCTTTGCCAAGAATCGCCGAACCCTTGGATTCACCTTGCCCCGACGCAGGGACTCCATCGCCCGCCGAGGTGATGGGCGGCCTCCTACTGGTTTGCCCAGAAGATACATTACCGTCGCGGCTAGAGAATACAGATCCGCTGCTGCTCCCCCTTTTCCCTCCTTGACCTCCGGGGCGGAAAAGCGGTGAGTGATCCCGCCAAGACCTCGGCCATCGGAGGTACGACTGGCGCCAAAATCCGTCAAACCTACGATTCCCAGTTCATCCATCACTATGTTCTCCGGCTTGATGTCCCCATGGAACACCCCACGGCTGTGGGCATACTTCAAGGCCGACAGCACCTGTTCTACCACCATCCACACCCGCTCCGGGGGCAAGGGACCTCGAGTCTGTACCCACCACGACAGATCATGTCCCGGGAAATACTCCATCACTAGGTAACTGCCAAGGGCCGTCCTACCCCAATCGTAGAGGGTTGGGATGTTGGGGTGCTGCAGCTGCGCCAAAATCCCGGCCTCCCAACGGGAATCTAGCCCGTACTCCGAGGTAGGGATCCATTTCACCGCGACGGATCGACGGGCCAATTGGTCCACAGCCAAGTACACCTGGCCATTTCCCCCACGTTCCAAGCGGCGCTGAATGATATATCGTTCCGGCAAATCCGGCAGAAGTTCATTGGGCACCAATCCATAGTCCCCGACAGGCCTTAGGGGCAGGGTTGGTTCCCGACTAGAGGTTCCCGGCACTTTGATCCCTCCTATCACCCATAACCTGCACCAAAGCCCGGCCCCTTATGCCCAATTTTCTCCAGTTTTGGACTACAAAGGCAGCGGAAGGACCGATATCCTGCAGCCAGATCTCTTGACTTGGATAAAAAAATGGATATATTAGAAACTAGTAGCACTCGCGAGCGGAGAGTGCTAACAAAGAAGGAGGATGTTGCCATGCTAAGACCACTGGCAGACCGGGTTGTTGTCAAGGTAATGGAAGAAGAGGAAAGAACGGAAAGCGGAATTCTGTTACCGGACACAGCAAAAGAAAAACCCCATCAGGGCAAGGTGATTGCCGTAGGTCCCGGGCGATTGCTGGACAACGGCCAGCGGGCGCCCATGGAAGTCAAGGTAGAGGATCAGGTGATCTTTGCCAAGTATGGGGGCACCGAGGTGAAGTTTCGGGGTGAAGAGTACTTAATTCTCAGGGAATCGGATATCCTCGCCATTGTCTAAATCTCCTTAGAACTGCAGAAATGGTCATATCACCGCTAGACCAGGATTCCCTCGATCCCATTGACTGTGACTGTGCTCCAGCCGCCACCAGAGACCGCTCACGGCTGGCTAGACTCTTCATATGTCTAAATTTCAGACTGTCTAGGAGGGATTTTGATGGCAAAGCAAATTACCTTTAACGAAGACGCTCGCAGAGCCCTTGAGAGAGGTATTAATGCCGTAGCCGATGCCGTTAAGGTCACCCTGGGACCCAAGGGCCGCAACGTGGTGATCGGCCGAGATTTCGGTTCTCCAATCGTTACCAAGGACGGGGTCACCGTGGCCCGGGAAATTGAGCTTAAGGATCCCTACGAGAACATGGGGGCGCAGCTGATTAGAGAGGTGGCCACCAAGACCAACGATGTGGCCGGCGACGGAACCACTACGGCAACGGTATTGGCGCAAGCCATCTTTGCCGCGGGAATGAAGAACGTCGCTGCCGGAGCCAATCCGATGCTGATTCGCCGGGGTATCGACCAGGCGATCGCCGCGGCAGTGGAAGGCATCGAGAAGATGGCGATTCCCGTTGAAGGCCGACAGCATATTGCCCATGTCGCCGCTATTTCCGGCAACGATCCTGAGATTGGAGAGCTAGTGGCCGAGGCGATGGAAAAGGTTGGCCAAGATGGTGTGATTACCGTGGAGGAATCCCAGGGAATCGGCACTACCGTGGAAGGCGTGGAAGGGATGGCCTTCGATCAAGGATACATCTCCCCCTACTTTGTCACCAACAGCGAGACAATGGAGGCTACCTTGGAGGAGCCCTACATCCTGGTTCACGAGAAGAAAATCACTGCCGTTGCAGATCTACTTCCCGTCTTGGAAGCCGTACTCCAAGCCGGTCGACCCCTATTGATTATCTGTGAGGATGTAGAAACCGAGGCTCTGGCCACCCTAGTGGTCAACAAGATTCGCGGCACCTTAAGCGTCTGTGCCGTCAAGGCACCGGGCTTTGGTGACCGCAGAAAGGCAATGATGGAGGATATTGCCACCCTCACCGGCGCTCAGTTCGTATCCGAGGACCTTGGCATCAAGCTGGAGAACGTTACCTTGGATATGCTGGGATCCGCTCGGTTGGTCCGGGTGAGCAAGGATGAGACCACCATCATCGAAGGCAAAGGCGATGCCAACCAAATCAAAGGACGCATTGAATCCCTCAAGCGGGAAATCGAAACCACCGATTCCGATTATGACCGGGAAAAACTCCAGGAGCGATTGGCTAAGCTCAGCGGCGGGGTGGCGGTAATTTCCGTTGGTGCTGCCACGGAGACGGAATTGAAGGAAAAACGGGATCGAATTGAAGACTCTGTCCACGCCACTAGAGCCGCAGTCGAGGAAGGCATTGTCCCCGGCGGCGGTACTGCCCTGGTCAATGTCATCCCCGAACTAGACAAACTCGACCTAGAAGGCGACATGGCCATCGGAGTGCAGATCGTCCGTGCTGCCTTGAGCGAACCCCTGCGCCAAATCGCCAACAACGCCGGCTTTGAAGGCTCCATTATTGTGGAACAGGTTAAGGCTAAAGGGCCCGGGATCGGTTTTGACGTGATGAAGGAAGAGTTCACCGACATGATCCAGGCGGGAATCATGGATCCAGCCAAGGTGACCAGAACTGCACTGCAAAATGCCGGCAGCATCGCCGGGATGATGTTAACCACCGAAGCTCTGGTCTCCGATATCCCAGAGAAAAAGAAACCGGTGGAAACCCCACCGATGGACTACTAATTTCCCCTGGAAGATAGATTAAGCAGGGCTGTTGCTGAAGGGAGTTTCTTCGGCAACAGCCCTATTTTCTCTACTGCGAAATCTTTGCCAACCGAATCACATTCCAAGAAGCCTTGGGAAGTACAGCCTGGACCTGACCCTCCACTACCTTAGCCCCGGCCTGTGTTGTCGGTGCCACTTCCCTGGGATTGGTCGCGGAGTTGACGGCCTTCAAATCACCATGGGCCATGGTAATATGCTCCACAACTTCATATCCTTCAAATCCCCGAATGTCAGCTTGCAGCTGCAGCTGGGACTCCAGGTGGCGGTTAACAGCAAAGATGGTCAACGCGGATGTAGATTCGTCATGGACAGCGATGGATTCCAGGTAAGGAACATCGCAGAAGTCCTTACTGTCGTACCGGGCACAGTCGACGATGGGATTGAGGACCACTCCCCGACCGTACAAGGATGCGTGCATGAAGGGATAGTAAATCGTCTGACACCAGGCCGGGCCATTCTCCTCGGCGATGATGGGAGCAATTACATTGACCAGCTGCGCCAGACAGGCGATCTTTACGCGATGGGCATGTCGCAGCAAAGTGATCAACATGCACCCCACCACGAGGGCATCTTCCATGTTGTAGATATCCCACAGCTGTGGCGGAGCTATGGACCAGGGCTCAATTTCCCGATCCTGGTCATTGGAGTGGTACCAGACATTCCACTCGTCAAAGGACAGATGCATCACTTTCTTGCTGCGCTTCTTCGCCTTGACATAATCGCAAATGGCGATTACCGACTTGATGAAATCATCCATGTCCAGGCTTCTAGCCAGGAAGTTGGGGGTATCATCGTCCCGATTACCGTAGTAGGTATGCAGGGAAATGTAATCTACCTCATCGTAGGTATGCTCCAGGACCGTGGCTTCCCACTCAGCAAAGGTTGCCATCGCCCGATTGGAGCTGCCGCAGACCACCAGCTCAATCTCCGGGTCAACCCACTTCATTACCTTCGCGGTTTCCTGGGCTAAGCGGCCGTACTCATCGGCGGTCTTGTGTCCAATCTGCCATGGTCCATCCATTTCGTTACCCAAGCACCACAGTTTGATGTTATGGGGAGCCTCGTAACCGTGGGACCGACGCAGATCGCTCCAATAGGTCCCCTGGGGATGGTTACAGTACTCCACGAGATTGCGGGCGGCATCCACTCCCCGGGTACCCAGGTTCACTGCCATCATTACTTCGGTATTGGCCCTCTTGGCCCAATCACAAAACTCATTGACTCCCACTTGGTTGGTTTCAATGGTCCGCCAGGCCAACTCCAAGCGGCGGGGACGCTGCTCCTTGGGGCCAATGCCGTCTTCCCAATTGTAACCAGAGACAAAGTTTCCTCCTGGATAGCGCACAACGGGTACCTGTAACCTTCTCACTAGTTCCAAAACGTCACGGCGCCATCCCTGCTCATCGGCCTGGGGATGATCGGGATCATAAATCCCACCATATACTGCTCGGCCCAGATGCTCGATGAAGGCACCGTACAAGCGGGGATCGACGGGACCGATTACAAAGTCCTTGTCAACGATCATCCTTGCCAAGTGCTTATCTACCACCAAATCGCCTCCTAGCCCTAGGTTTTTACTCAGGGGTTCGCCTAGAGCCAGGTCTTTCCTGCCAAGAGCCTTAGCCTTCGGTGGTGGAACTGGCCAACTCCGCCTGCACCACAATCGCGCACTCTAGCCGCTTTCGCATCAGACGACAGCCAATCTCATCGGGTGTACTGATGTTACCGGCAAGTTTTTCATTATTGGCATGGCACCCACCACTGCAGAAGAGCTGGGCCCAACAGGATTCACACTCTTCCTTGGTAAAGACGTTAGTCGCCTTAAATTGCCTCACCAACTCCGAGCGCACTATTCCCTGGGACACATGCCCCAACCGGTACTCATCCCGCCCCACAAACTGATGACAGGGGTAGATATCTCCCTGAGGCGTCACCGCCAAATATTCATGTCCCGCCCCACAGGCTGCCACTCGCTTGGCAAGACAGGGACTGGCATCGAGATTAAGGTTGAAATGGAAGAAGTCAAAGGGACGGCCCTCGCGATGGGCCTGAAGATATGCCTCTGTCAGCAGTTCGTACTGCTGCTCCAGAACCGGTACGTCTTCAGGTTTGAGGGCATAATCATCTTCGGGATCGGTAACCACCGGTTCTACGGAAATCCTGCCAAACCCTAACTGGGCCAGGTGAATCACATCCTGGGCAAAATCGGTGTTGTAGTGGGTATAGGTTCCCCGCACATAGTACTGCTTGTCGCCGCGCCTTTTGGCCATCTCCAGCATCGGCTGCAAAACCAAGTCGTAGGCTGAACCCCGCCCGTTAACGGTTTGTCGCATTTCGTCGTTAACCTCTCGCCGACCATCGAGGCTGAGAACGACATTGTACATTTCCCGATCCAGATAATTGATGATTTCATCGGTAAGCAGGACCCCATTGGTGGTGATGGTAAAGGATATATCTTTACCCAGCTTGGCTGCCTGGGCCCGCCCATACTCCACCGTGGAGCGGACAACATCCATATTCAACAGGGGTTCCCCCCCGAAGAAGTCGATCTCAACGGCGGTCTTGGGTCCAGAAGCCTCTAGCAGGAAGTCGACAGCCTTGTGGGCCACCTCCTGGCTCATGTTCATCCGTTCACCACCAAAGCTGCCCTTGCCGGCAAAACAATATTGGCACCGCAGGTTACAGTCGTGGGACACATTCAGGCACAAAGCCTTGACATAGGTAGGCTGGGACACATATTGCTGGGCGATTTCTCTGTAGCCAGGATGCCACAGCATCCCCTGCTCCTCCAGAACCAGAAAATCCGCCAAGATCCCCTCCACCTCAGCGTCGGCAAACTCTTGGATCAAAGCTTCCCGGTCTGCTTCAGACAAGGTGGACACCGGTCCCGGCAGCCGGTTAAGCACCTGCCAAGCCAGTTCATCGCAAACATGGATGGACCCACTGCCGCCATCGACGACATAATACTGTCCGTTGTACTCAAAACTATGAATCAAGTTCTTCACAGCCTTTCCCCCGATCCTCGCCAGGGCTCGTCCCCCTAGCGAAATTTAGCGGATCACAGGAAAGACTCGCTCCGATTCGAGAGCGAGTCTTTCAGGACTAATCCTATCAATCCGTCACTACTTCCCTTGCTCACAAGGAATATTACCTACTGTACAAGAGGTCTTGCAGGCTGACTGACATGCAGCATGGCATTGCCCGCAACCCGCGGTTTTCTTCAGAAGATTTGTACTGGTTAGAGTCCTGATGTGGGAATGATTGGTTTGCATACTAACTCCTCCTTGACAGTTACTTATGAGCCTATGAACGCAATTCTTCTGCAGCCTTACTCAACTGCTGCTCCACCAAATGACAAGCAGCCCAGTGGCCATCGCCGTAATCCTTAAAGACCGGCTCCTTCACCTTACAGATGTCCATGGCATAGGGGCATCGGGTATGGAAGGAACAGCCTGGCGGCGGATTGATGGGAGAAGGCACATCGCCTTCCAGCAGAATCCGTTCCCGCTTGGCCTGGGGATCTGCTATCGGAATGGCCGACAACAGTGCCTGACTGTAGGGATGCAAAGGATTATCATACAGGGACTTCTTGTCCGTTAACTCAACAATCCTACCCAAGTACATTACGGCAACACGGTCGGAAATATGCTTGACCACGCTCAAATCGTGGGCGATAAACAGGTAGGTCAACCCAAATTCTTCCTGCAGGTCCTGCATCAGGTTGATGACCTGGGCCTGAATCGAAACGTCCAAGGCCGAAACTGGCTCGTCACAGATGATCAGCTTCGGATTAACGGCCAAGGCCCGGGCAATTCCAATTCTCTGTCGCTGCCCGCCGCTGAACTCGTGGGGGTACCGTTTGGCATGATAGGAGGCAAGTCCAACGACCTCCAACAATTCTTGCACCCGCTTATCTCTTTCCGCTCCCCTGGCGATCCCATGGACCATCAAGGGTTCTCCCACGATATCACCAACGGTCATTCTCGGGTTCAGAGAAGCGTAGGGATCCTGGAAAATAATCTGCATATCCCGACGCATCGCCCGCAATTCCTCTCTACCCAAGCTGAGAACGTCCTTGCCCTGGAATCGCACCTCTCCTGAGGTGGGTTCAATCAGTCGCAGAATCAGCCGACCGGTAGTGGACTTTCCACACCCAGATTCTCCCA
Organism: Bacillota bacterium; assembly: GCA_012727955.1. Lineage (NCBI taxonomy): Bacteria > Bacillati > Bacillota > Bacillota bacterium. The sequence goes on along the minus strand of JAAYGB010000045.1, from coordinate 12,394 downwards.
CAAGACCCAGGGTCTCTCCGGCTTTGATGTCAAAGGTTACTCCGTCGACGGCTTTCACTGCACCCACCTGACGGGAAAAGATCACGCCCTTGGTGATGGGGAAGTGTTTGACTAGATCCTTTACCTCTAGTAGCGTTTCGCCATTAACCGCTGCCATCTACCCCACCTCCTTCAAGGACTCTATCTCTTTGTAGCGGACACAGGCCACCTGGTGGTCGCCACCTACATCCACCAACTCCGGCATGGCCAGCTTACACTCCTCAGTGGCATACTTGCAGCGAGGGTGGAATCGACATCCCTCGGGCATAAAGGCTGGATTGGGGACCACGCCAGGAATGGCTTGCAGCCGCTCTCGTTCCTCGTTCAGCTTCGGGATCGAGCCTAGCAATCCCAAGGTATATGGATGAGTCGGATTGGAGAATATCGTATTGACATCTCCCCGCTCGACGATTTTACCGGCATACATAACAGCAACCTCATCACATAACTCAGCGACCACGCCAAGGTCATGGGTAATCAACATGATGGAGGTGCCCAATTCATCCTTCAACTTCCGCATTAAATCCAAAATCTGCGCTTGAATCGTTACGTCCAATGCCGTGGTGGGCTCGTCAGCAATCAATAACTTGGGATTACAAGACAAAGCCATGGCAATCATTACCCTTTGTCTCATCCCACCACTGAGCTGGTGAGGGTACTCATCCACCCGCTGTTCCGGCGAAGGAATACCAACTAACCGCAACATCTCAATCGCTTGTTCCCTAGCCGCAGACTTAGACAAGCCCTGATGCAAGACAATGGCTTCAATGATCTGATCGCCAATGGTAAACACCGGGTTCAGGGATGTCATAGGCTCTTGGAAGATCATGGAAATATCATTTCCCCGGATCTTACGCATCTCAGCCTCTGATTTCTTCAGAAGGTCCTCGCCTTCGAAGATAATCTCTCCTGCTTCTATCTTGCCAGGCGGATTCGGGATAAGGCCCATCACTGACAGAGATGTCACACTCTTGCCGGATCCGGATTCACCGACAATGCCGAGAGTGGTACCCTTATCCAGGCTGAAGTCCACTCCATCGACAGCGGGGACAACTCCGTCCTCTGTATAAAAGTACGTTTTGAGGTTTCTTACCTCAAGCAAACGTTCCGCCAACAATCTTCGCCTCCTTTTTCCCTATAACAAGAACAACCCGCCTCGTAAACCAGTCCATAACAAGATTTATTCTACAATCTTGCAGCAGAATCCTCTCTTGCCGAGAATTTGCCGTGATTTTATCGGGAACATCCTCTCATCGCGGAGAAAAATCGATAATGGCAGGGTTGTCGTTGTATATTCCATAGGCTACAACAAATCCCCTGCCATAAAGAAGAATCATTTGGTTGGCAACCTTCTGAAAGGGTGGCTGCATACATATGCAGATCTGTGAATTACCGTTCCACGAAGGAGTATACCACCTGCTGAATTCGGTGCAATACTCCGCCGATGGCTTCCACGACGGGATGGTTGGCCTTAGCACCCTTTTCCAAGACCACTTCCCAGTCACTATCATACATCCGATGATACCACCAATGGGCACGAATCACCCGTTGTACATAGATGCGGGTCTCGGGAAAGGGAATATCGGAGACGGTGCTCAGCTCCCCTGACCAAAGCGACTCTGTCAGCCATTTCTGTACATTACCCCTTCCGGCGTTATATGCCGCCAAAACCACCACCCAATTGCCAAACTGTTGATAGAGGGAATTTAGATACCAGCTTCCGATTCCTATGTTCACCGCCGGTTCGTACAGACTTTCATTTCCCTCTAGAGTCAGTCCCTGCTGCTGGGCAACCCAATTGGCCGTCTCTGGCATCACCTGCATCAAGCCCGCTGCCCCTTTACTGGAGGTGGATTCCTCCCGAAAACCACTTTCTATCAGAATGATGGCAGTAATCAAGAAGGGATCGAGCCCGTATTGCTCACTGCAGCGACTGATAATCTCGCCGTGATCCACTGGGTAAACCACACGAACCAAAGTCTTCCAACTAAAACCGGCGTACACTAAGCCGATGATTAGCAGCACCAAGGCTACCATAGTGATCATACGTCGGCTAAACCACACCATCCGGCCTCCCCACCATCCAATGAGCTTCCCTACCTTCCTATGATATGCCCCCCTTTGTCAGTACATGCAAACTTAGGTTACACTCCCAAGGTCTCCGCCCTCTGGCACAGCCTTTGCCACAGAATAGTGACCTGCTGTTGGGTAGCCTCTAGGGTTTCGTTATTGTCAATTACATAATCGGCTAGCCTTGCCTTCTCCGACAATGGCATCTGGGCGGCAATCCGCTCCTGGGCTTCCTGCTCACTCAAATTATCCCGATCCATTAATCGCCGCAGCTGAGTTTGACCATCGACAAACACCACTACCGTCACATCGACCTGAGAGTTATATCCCGTCTCAAAAAGGAGAGGAATGTCCAAACAAACCAATCGGTGCTGGGCTGCGGCAGCCAACTCCTCTACCTGTCGCTCCAGAAAAGCAAAAACCTCGGGATGAATAATCTCCTCCAACTGCCTGCGAGCGGTGGCATCGGCAAAGACCAGTCCCCCTAGTTTCTTGCGATCCAATTGACCGTCGGCGTGGAAAAACTCCGGACCAAAAACTGAGCGAATGCGCCGCCACGCCGGCTGCTTGGGTTCCACTACCTCTCGTGCCGCCTGGTCGGCATCCAAGACTACCGCACCCAAACTACGCAACATCCGTGTCACAGTAGATTTGCCCGAGGCGATGCCCCCGGTAAGCCCCACCCTTAACACCTTAACATCCCCCACAATCTCTTTGACCTCACTTTAGCTATCGCTGGCAATTGGGACAATGAAAGGAGCTTCGGCCTGCGACCTTCACGCGCTGCAGGGTAGTTTTGCACCGAGGACAGGGGTCTCCTTCCTTGCCATAGACCTGCAGTCTCTCCTGGTAGCCGCCGCTCTTGCCGGAACCATCGACGTAATTGCGAATTGTCGTTCCCCGATGGGTAATTCCTTCTTCGATTACGGTGACGATAGCCCTATGCAGCTCCTCCAGTTCCTTCTCGGTCAAGGACCGCCCCTCACGCTGGGGATGAATACCGGCATGAAACAGAGCCTCATCCGCGTAGATATTGCCGAGACCGGCAATCAAGCTTTGATTGAGCAGCAGCCCCTTGACCTTGGCGGTGCGACGGGCCATGACTTCCCTGAGATAATCAACGGTGAATTCTGAAGAAGTTGGTTCCACCCCCAGGGTCTGATAACCCCTGGCAGCCTCGGAGCGGTCTTTGATATGCTCCAGCAAACCAAACTTACGCTGATCAACAAAGCGCAGCTGCTTTCCTGAATCAAAGGTAAAGACCACAGCGGTGTGCTTGGCCAGGGGCTGGTCCTTGTCGGTCACCAGCAGCTGACCGGTCATCCTTAAGTGAATCAACAGCCAAGAACCATCATCTAGGGTCAGTTCTAGATACTTGCCCCTTCTGTCCACCGCAACTATGGTCCTGCCCAGCAAGCCCGAGGCAAACTCTGCCTCGGTGCGGGGACGAATTGCTCGCCAACTTAAGACCTCTACCTGGGCAATGCGCTGGCCAATGATGTGATTTGCAAGACTGCGACGAACGGTTTCTACTTCAGGTAGTTCCGGCATTGAATTGCCCCCTAGCCCTTCAATGGCTTAGTATCCCGCCAGTTGGCTCCCACTTTCACATCCACCTGCAAAGGCACACTCAACTGGACCACCGACTCCATCGTCTCTTTGATCAGGGATGCCGTCGCCTCCACCTGCTGGCAGGGCACCTCCAGCACCAATTCGTCGTGCACCTGCAGCAGCAACCGAGCTTCCAAGCCCTGGGAATCCAACTTCTCGTCGACGGCCAGCATCGCCATTTTGATGATGTCCGCAGCCGAGCCTTGAATCGGTGTATTCATTGCCGTACGCTCAGCGAAACTTCTGCGGGCCCAGTTGCGACTGGTGATGTCCGGCAAGTATCGTCGGCGATTAAAGAGGGTGGTCACATATCCCTTGGCCCTAGCCTCTGCCACCGTCCAATCAAGATAGTGTTTGACACCGGGATACCGGTCAAAGTAGCTGTCAATGTACCGCTGGGCTTCCTGCCTGGAAAGGCCAGTACCCTTGGCCAAGCCAAAACTGCTGATTCCATAGACAATCCCGAAGTTAATGGCCTTGGCAGCCTCCCGCTCCCTGGGGGTAACCTCGTCAAGCTCCAAACCAAAGACCTCCGCCGCGGTGCGGGTGTGGATGTCCTGTCCGTTGATAAAGGCGTCGATCAGACTATCATCGCCGCTCATATGGGCCAACACCCGCAATTCGATTTGCGAGTAGTCCGCCGAGAGGATAACTAAATCATCGCCGCCCGGTGTGAAGGCAGCCCTGATCCTCCGGCCTTCCTCAGTACGCACGGGAATATTCTGCAGGTTAGGGTTGGTGCTGGACAGCCGCCCCGTGGCCGTAACCATCTGATTAAAGGAGGTGTGGATGCGACCGGTACGGGGGTTGACCAAGGGTCCCAGGGCATCGACATAGGTGCTCTTGAGCTTCACCAGCTGTCGGTAATCCAGGATCTTAGCTACAATCTCATTCTCTTCTGCCAGCTGTTCCAACACTTCTGCGCTGGTTGATGGCCCTGACTTAGTCTTCTTCAAGACCGGTAACCCCAGCTTGTCGAAGAGGATCTGACCCAGCTGTTTAGGAGAGTTGATATTAAACTCCTCCCCCGCCAGCTGATAGATCTCCTCCGTTAGCTGCTCTACTCGCTGGCCAAACTCTGCGGAAATAAACTTCAATTCCTCGGTGTTAACCCTCACGCCTCGCCATTCCATCTTCGCCAAGACGGAAATCAGCGGCGTTTCCAACTGGGCAAACAACTCCAGGAGGTCATCTTGCGTCAGTTGGTCCGTCAATCGCTCCTGCAAAAGCGTCAGGTGTTTTAGCCTGCGCAGGGCAAACTCCGCCAATTGACTGGGGTCTAGGTCAGCAAAGGCCTTGGCCCTGGCTCCGGTACCGGTGAGCTCCGTCAAGGGCGGCACGTACTCATCGAAATACTGCATCACCAGGTCCTCCAATTGTTTGGAGGATTGGGAGGGGTTACACAAGTACCCCGCTAAGGCAGTATCAAAAAGCCCCTGGGGTGTAAAACCACCGACCCGCAAGCACCATACTGCCAAGGGCTTGAGGTCATATCCCACCTTGGTGACGGACTCATCGACCAGCACTGGTTCCAGGAGCTGGACTAAATCCCCTTCAGGCAAGTTGTAGTTAGACTGCAACTTGTTATCCAAGCAAACAAGGATACTTTCGCCAGCCACCCCCAGGGCAATGGCCGATACCTGTCCAGACATGGCATCGGCACCATCGAGATAGAGATCGATCAACAACTCCTTGGTGGTACCAACCTTGTCCAGTAGATTCCTGGCAGCCTCAAGACTGCTGGCAACCTCAAACTTCCAGGCGACCTCTTCCTCCCCAAAACCCAGGGATAACTGGGCACTATCATCGCTCTCACCGACCGCTGGTTCCTGGGTCCTTGGATCCAACCCCTCATTGGGAAACTTAGCTACCAGTTTGTCCAGGAGCTGCCGAAACTCATACCGCACAAAAAGATCCCGCAATTTCTCTAGGTTCCAGTCATTGGCCCGATAGCGGGAGAAGTCGATGTCAATGGGCACATCACAGTCAATGATAGCCAACTGGAGGCTCAGCTGGGCTTGCTCCTTGTGGGTGATGAGATTTTCCCTCTGCTTACCCTTTAGGTCATCGATGTGCTCGTAGATACCGCCGATGGAACCGTAGCTCTGAAGCAGTCTCGCTGCTGTCTTCGGGCCAATTCCGGGAACACCGGGGATGTTGTCGGACTTGTCCCCCATCAATCCCTTTAACTCCGCAAACTGGGCGGGAGTCACCCCGTACTCCTCCACCACCTTCTGCGGGTCATAGTGCTCCAGATCTCGAATTCCCCGGCGGGTGATCAGGGCATGGATGTTCTCGTTGACCAACTGCAGGCTATCGCGATCTCCGGTAACGATGTAGGTCAAGTACCCCGCTGCTTCGGCCTTCACCGCTGCGGTCCCAATGACGTCATCGGCTTCATAGCCGGCCAGGGACAGAATCGGTATGTTAAAGCCATCCACCACTTCCCTCACTCCATCTACCTGGGGCCGGAGCTCCTCAGGCATGGGCTTACGGTGGGCCTTGTAATCATCAAATTGGCGATGGCGGAAGGTGGGCGCGGCTTCGTCAAAGGCCACGGCCAAGAAATCTGGTTCTTCGTCCTCAATCAACCGCATCAGCATCATGGTAAAGCCCAGGATTGCGTTGGTGTACTCACCTTGACTGGAAGTCAAGGTGGGCAAAGCGTAAAAGGCGCGATGCAGCAGACTATGACCGTCCACCAACAGGGCCTTTTTCCTTTGATTCGTCATTATATCACCCCATAACTGAACCCAAGAACAGACTCTAGCGTTAGCTTAAGCCATTGCAGGATTCATATCCTACTTCATTCCAGATTAGCTAGTCCACTCCTGCCAAGGCAAGCTTGTCCCGGGATGTCTGTCCTTGCCTTGACAGGCAAAAAGCCATTACTGATTCCCCTTCCTGACGATGATATCATGTAAGAGCCGGAATTATCGGATTTAGAAGGGAGGAGGACTGCAGTGAAAACAAAACAATTGCTAATGATCGCCTTGGGCATCACCGTCATCTTGGTTGGTTCTGCCCTGGGCGCGATGGCCGCTGATCTCACCGACATTGCACAGTCCTGGGCAAAGCCCCAAATTGAAGATCTTGTTCACGATGAAATCATTTCCGGATATCCCGACAAAGCTTTTAGACCCGACAATACTGTCACCAGGGGCGAATTTGCCAAGCTGCTCACTAAAGCCTATGACCTTGAGGCCAAGGAATCCCGTACCTTCCCTGATACCAAGGGACACTGGGCCAAGTACTATGTGGATGCCGTCACCAGCAACGACTTGACCGCTGGTTACACCGATGGCACCTTCCGCCCCGATGTCGCCATTACCCGAGCGGAAATGGTGTCCATGGTGACCAAGACCCTGGAGCAAGAGGGCAAACTTGAGGGGCTAGACCTATCCGAGACCCCAGAGTTCTCTGACGTGACACCGGAATTTTGGGCCGCGGAAGATATCCTTGCCGCCGAGAAGTTGGGCCTACTCCCGGAACACTTCTTCCCTGAGTTCAAACCCAACGCCAAGGCAACTCGAGCGGAAACCGCCTACGTCATTGCCGAAGGTCGTGAAGTAGAGGCACCGGCGACGGAGCAAGCCCAACTGGACAGGGGTCAGGTCAACCTCATCGATTCCGTTACCGATGCAGCCGTGGAACTGACGCAGGAACTCTTTACTCCTACCCAGATCCAGGCGGTCTTGAGCGGAGATTGGGGTAAGGTAGCCCAAGGATTGCAGTACAGCGCGTATGACCGTCTGACGGCGATGCAGCTGGCCCCCTGGGAAGCTGAGGCCGTCTTGTCCCGAGATTGGGCAAGTCTCGCCAGTTCCGCCAAGGACCGATTGGCCTCTGCCGTCGGTGAAGTTGCCGATCTGTCTCCGGAGTTGAGTACAGCCCTTGTCAATATGGATTGGCAGGCAGTTCAGGAGTATGGACAAGTGGAGATCACCCAGAAACTCCTGGCAGGGATCCTACTCTAACACTAAACTATTCTCCACCAAAGCTCAAACCCCGGCCTATTGCCGGGGTCTTTCTTTTCCATGGCCCCACCGCAAATCACCTGTCCCACCGCCAAAGCTTGATCCGGTTGTGGTTGGGATCCCAGGCAAAGATCCAGTGGGTCATCAAAGGGGCAACTTTGCTGAAGGGTACATATAACTGTTCCTGGCGTCTCCAGGCGGCAAATCCAGCCCCACCCCCTTGAAGCTCCAACCAAACCACCTCACCAAGAACCTTCATCTCAAGCTGTGGCAATAGTGCTCGGATTGGGTTCAGAGGCAGCCAGATCTCACCGTAACCAATCAGGCCATGCCCGACGATATTGCCTTCCAGCTCGACGGTGGGAAAGGCGATGGTCGCCTTTTCCTGGGGCCACTGCCACTGGGCCTGGGCTCCTAACATAGCTGCTACCCGCTGGAGCCGGCCGTACTGCGATCTACCTTGACCCCGCACGTTTGCACCCACTAAAGCGGCGGCGGCCTCAACGGGCACCAGCAGATCGCGATCAACCAGCCGGGGCCAAAGAGCCTTCTCTTCACCCTTTGCGGCTACAGTGATGGTGGTCAGTTCCACCCCTTCCTTTCCCCCGGTAACAATGGCTCCCAGATGGTTAGCCGCAGCCTGTGATAATACATGATTGCGTCCCGCCAATCTGCGGGTAGGCAAAACTACGGGGGAAGCCCCAGCTACCGAGGAGTCCACACGCCAATTGACGATATCCTTAAGAGTCTCCGGCAAAACATAGATTTCTTCCCCCAATACCACTGCTCTTCCCAATTCTTGGCCCTTCCAGCGTAAGGTGGTCCGATAGGGTACAGGCTTATCCTTACCGTCGGCCAGGTGGAGAAATTCCGCCAACACTGCGGTATCAATGTCGCCTTCCACGCCGGCCTCGGCTAATATTTCCAAAGCATGTTCTAAACTAATAACACCCCTTTGGTAGATGTCAGGATAGACGGCAATGAGGTAGTCAGAACCGGGCACCTCTCTCTTGACCACAATGGGTTCATAGACAAAGTAAACCGGGGTGCCAATCCTTACCCTGGTGGCCAGCTCCTCGACATCGGCATTGTGCATCCGAATACACCCTAAGGAAACGTCCTTGCCGATGGAGCCGGGAGCATTGGTGCCGTGAATCCCATAGCCGGGAAACCCCAAACCCAACCACCGAGTCCCCACGGGATTGTCTGGTCCCGGGGGGATAGGTTCCAGTCCCTTTTCATACCAGTTGGGCGGATAGTAGGTGGGATTAACTACCTTATTAATAATCTCAGTCTTGCCGATGCGTGAGGGAGAAAATCGATTGCCAACGGCAATGGGATAGGTTCTTACCAAAGTGCTATTTTCATAGAGGGCCAAGGTGAAAGTGGGAATGTTGATCACGATGTAGCTCTCCTGAGCCTGGACACAGCGAGGCGAAACTACCAGACAGGTCAGGACCACCAGAAGGCAGCCAAGTCCAAGAAATGTTCTGCGGTGAAAAGCCTTGGAACCCACTAGAGAGAGCTTCCCCTCCATCTGTCCTCACCAACCTCCGTCGGAATCAGCACTAGTTTCGATTATATTCCTGAAAACTTAGAGGTATTCGCCCTTGACCCCGCGGGATTCCATTGCTATGATCTTGACGCTAATAGTTTTCATTTTCGCTTCTCCCAAACTGCCAATTGGACCAAGATCACGTCACTCCGGAACTTGCCCCAAGGAGATTCGCCGAGCCAGTTATCCCTTGCTGCCAGAAGCGCAGACTAGGCATAGACTCGGTCAGCGGCTGACTAATCAAGTGGCACATAGCAGAACCAAATTCCCGATCTAACTCAAAGGAGAGATTATGAGGAAAAGAGAAGTGAAAAGGACTGGGTGCCTAGAATGCGGACCCGAAATAGTGACAAGAAGCTTTACAGTACGCCAGGTGCAATACGTAGCTGTCCCGTCCAATGGGTTGCCTGGTCCGCAGATCAACTGAGCATCTCTCAAGTAACATGCAAACCACTGTTTTCCACTCAACAGCAGTGGTAAGGAGGGATTTTCCTTGGAACTAACACCTAATGCCAGGACTGTTCTTGAACGCAGGTATCTTGCCAAGATCGGCGATACGCAAGAGACGCCAGAGCAAATGCTGGAAAGGGTCGCCAGGAACATAGCTGAAGTGGAAGCTACCCACTATGGCGCCGATCCACAAGAGGTTGAGGACCTTTGCCGGCGCTTTTACCAAATTATGGATAACCTGGAGTTCTTACCCAACTCCCCGACCCTAATGAATGCCGGCAGGGATCTACAGCAATTATCGGCATGCTTTGTTCTACCGATTCCCGATTCCATGGAAGGTATCTTTGATGCCGTCAAGCATGCCGCCTTGATTCATAAATCCGGCGGGGGCACGGGATTTTCTTTTTCTCGACTGCGTCCGCAAAATGATGTGGTGCGCTCCACCGGCGGAGTGGCCAGTGGCCCCGTTTCTTTCCTCAAGGTTTTCAATGCCGCTACGGAAGCGGTGAAACAAGGTGGTACCCGTCGTGGTGCCAACATGGGGATTTTGCGCGTCGACCACCCCGATATCCTGGAATTCATTAAGTGCAAACAAGACAACGAGGAGATAACCAACTTCAACATCTCCGTAGCAATCACCGAGGGCTTCATGGCGGCAGTGGAAGCCGACGAAACGTACGACTTGATTAACCCCCGCACCGGTGAGCCCATGGGACAACTGCCGGCAAGGGATGTCTTTGACCTGATTGTACACCATGCGTGGCAAAACGGAGAACCGGGAATTGTCTTCCTGGACCGGATCAACGAACACAACCCCACACCGAAGTTGGGAGAAATTGAATCCACCAATCCCTGCGGTGAGCAGCCCCTACTGCCCTACGAGAGCTGTAATCTAGGGTCCATCAACCTCAACAAGTTTGTGGCTGATGGCGAAGTGCAATGGGACAAACTGCGGGAAGTGATTCACACCGCGGTCCACTTCTTGGACAATGTAATCGATGCCAATGTCTACCCCCTACCGGAGATCGAAGAGATGACCAAGGCCAATCGCAAGATTGGTCTAGGGGTAATGGGCTTTGCCGATATGCTCATCCAGCTGGGAATTCCCTATGACTCCGAAGATGGGATTGCGATGGCGGAAAAGGTGATGGGCTTCATTCAGCAAGAGGGACGAGCGGCCAGCACCAAATTGGCAGAGCTACGGGGCAGCTTCCCCAACTTTGCCGGGAGCGTCTTCGATCAGCCAGGAGCTGCGGGCATGCGAAACGCTACCGTCACCACCATTGCGCCCACGGGAACCATTAGTATTATCTGCGGTGCCTCCTCTGGAATTGAACCGTTGTTTGCCATTGCCTTTACCAGAAACATCATGGACAACGATCGGCTGGTTGAGGTGAACCCGCTCTTTGAGAAGGTCGCCCGGGAAAGAGGTTTTTACTCCGAGGAATTAATGGAAAGGATTGCTCGGGAAGGAAGCCTAGCCCACATCGAGGAGATTCCCGAGGACGTCCGTCGGGTCTTTGTCACTGCCCACGACATCTCCCCGGAATACCATGTGCGGATGCAGGCGGCCTTCCAGAAATACACTGACAACGCGGTGTCAAAGACTGTGAATCTGCCCAACAGTGCCACCGTCGAAGACGTGGCCAAAGTCTACTGGCAGGCCTATCACCTGCACTGCAAGGGCATCACCGTCTATCGGGATGGAAGTCGGTCGGGACAGGTGCTCACCGTCAAGGCTCCGGAGCCACAGGCAGACTCCGCGGATTCCCCGGGTGTGCCAACGGCCACAGTCAGACCCCGTCCGGCAACGACATGGGGGCGAACCCTCCGTATTCCCACGGCCCATGGAAATATGTACGTCACCATTAATGAGGACGAGTATGGTCTCTGCGAAGTTTTCGCCCAAACGGGAAAATCCGGTGGTGATGCCGCTGCCAACAACGAGGCGATAGCGCGGTTGATTTCCATTGGCTTGAGAGCCGGAATTCCACCGGAGGAGTTGATCAAACAACTGCGGGGCATCCGCTCCTCTACTCCTGTCTGGTTTAACGGAGGAATGGTACTGTCTGGGCCCGATGGAATTGCCATTGCTTTGGAGCAGTACTTGCATTGGCGCAACACGGGACAGGAGCCGACCAAGATTCACACCGCCGTTGACCTGGCGGCGCCCGTTGGGGAATGTCCCGACTGCGGTGGACCATTACGGTTCGTGGAAGGATGTTCCACCTGTCATCAATGCGGTTATTCCAAGTGCGGCTAAGAGACTAGCGATAGCAATCGAGTAGGAGGCGGGGTCGCCCCGCCGTCCTCTCACACCACGCAGCGTACGGTCCCGTACTGCGCGGTTCGCGTAAGCTCTAACGGCTCGCAAGATACGTAGGTACCAAGTCGATCAGGCCTTGGTTCAGCCAGTATTGGTTGTCCAAGGCCTATTTAGTTGCGGCGTGTTGGATAGGGCCCAGTAGCCTTTGCGAGAACGAGCCAGCTTCCAGGCCTCGTTTTCCGCAATCCCCAGGGTCCGCAAGTGGCGGAGTCTGGTGCCACATCGCTTCCACTGCTTCCACAGACACATGCGCAGACGCCTCCGGAGCCAGCCGGTAATGCGTTCCAGATGGCCTTTGGCGTCGGCTATGCGGAAGTATCCGAGCCATCCCCGCAGGTACCGGTTCACCAATTCGATGCGCCGGCT
>JAAYGB010000044.1 GCA_012727955.1 Bacillota bacterium | reverse complement strand
TTATGGGTGGGATCGACGTTCGGGTCTTGTACTCTAACGATCGGGAGAAAATCGATCAGGAGCTAGAGACCAAGATCCCCGAGGTTATGGGGAATTACGGATACGTGCTCCACAGCGATCACTCCATTCCCGAGACCGTGGAGTATGAGACCTACCGGTATTTTGTCGATAGGGGATGGGAGTTAGGAACTTACTAGATACAGATAAACACAGCGCTCCTGTCTTCGGCTCATTTCGGGGAAAATCCCAGGTCCATGAGTTGAGCAAAATGACTGGAGCGCGTCGTATATATGAAATCTGCAGATGTGTGAAGCGATATGTAGCGCAGGTTAGCCTTGGGCCTGTAACGGTCTAACCCTGTGCTTTACCCTGTTGCAGTTTGCGGTTACGGAGAAACAGGACCATATCTGTGCCTACCATGAAAAAGTTGAGGATATACAGGTAGATCACATAGTCAAAACTGTAGAAGGCCTTATGCAAGATTCCAGCGATATAGCCCAGCAGCAGGATACCTAAGAAGACAAAACTCTTTCCCTCAACGGACTTTGAGGTATAGGACTTGTAAATCGAAAAGGGCCAGGCTGCTCCAAAACACAACAGCATCAACACTTCAAAAATGCTCATCCTTTCTCACCTCCTTTTTTCCAACTAGCCTCCCAGGTCGCGACGAGATGGGCACCCTCTATGGCTAGAATGCACCCACCGATCTTCTCTGCCACCACATTAACCTCCTGCACTTGCACTGGATCCCCAAGAGGAAGTATTCCAAGCTTGATCGAAGTATGCCAAGGGCTAACCACCGAGTATCATGCTCGTTTTCCGGTAGACAAAGGTCAGCGAGAATAAAGATAGGGTGAAAGCAAATGGGACAAGAGCGTCAGCTAAACAGCGTGGTAGTGACCGTTGGGAGAAGCGGTGCCGATATCTGCGGTCAAGATGGCAGAGCTTTGCAGGCGGCGGTGGACTATGTCGGTAACCTGGGTGGTGGAGTTGTCAAGATCCTGCCTGGAGAGTATGTGATGTCAGACTCATTGCACCTGAGCTCCGGGGTAACGGTAAAGGGCTCTGGGCCTGACACAGTGTTGGTGAAAAGCCCCGGTGTGTCATCACCCTTGGTGCTAGATGGAGACTACGGCGAGGAAGAGATTACCCTAGCGGACCCCTCGGGTTTTTACCCCGGTATGGGAGTGAGCATCAAGGATGATCGAGCGGTAGGATGCTGGCACACCACGGTGGCTACAATTACCGGGCAAGATGGCAATCGCTTTGCAATTAGCCGCCCAATGGTCCTGGATTATCTTGTGAGCAGCAACGCAAGGGTAGACAACGCCTTCCCAGTGATCAGTGCCCGCGACGTAGAGAACGTTGGGATTGAGAACCTCCGAGTCGAAGGCAGCAAAGACAGCAATGTGCTGCTGTCGGGGTGCCGAGGCGCAGGAATCTATTTGTATCGAGCGGATAATGTCACCATCCGGGATTGTATCGTCGAGAACTTCAACGGCGATGGCATCAGCTATCAAAAGTGTGCCGATGTGGTCATCGAGAACTGCCGAATCGCACATAACACCAGCTTTGGGCTCCATCCCGGCAGTGGCAGCCAACGCCCGATAATTCGCGGCTGCCAGGTAACGGACAACGGGATTATCGGATTGTTTGTCTGTTGGCGGGTCAAGCATGGGTGCTTTGAAAACAATGTGTTTAGCCGCAATGGTCATGTCGGCCTTTCCATTGGACACAAAGACACCGACAATATCATTCGCAATAATGAAATCAGCGGCAACGGAGACTATGGAATTCACTTCCGCGAGGAACTGGAGGCCATGGCCGCCCATAGGAATCTGGTGGAAGGCAACCGCATCTATGACAATGGTAATGAACAATCGGGTTACGGCATTCGCATCGACAGCAGGGTGCACGGAGTGGTCCTGAGAGACAATATTATCGGCAGTGACAACGGGGATTCGGTGCAAAGGTACGCCGTGTACAAGACCGAGGCCGAGGCTCAGGTAACGCTGCAGGGTAATCAAATCTGGGGCACTTGTGTCGGTGTCGATTAGGATTCTCTCAGCAACCTGATCAAAAGGGATTAGGGGAATTTGCGAAATGGAAGCTGGCTTAGCCGGCTTCCATTTTCTATATTTTAGAGTCAATTCACAAAAATGGACGAGATAAGGCAGGCATTGCTCCTGGGGATTACAAGAATAAAATTAGTCGGTATTCACTCGGCGCAAAGCTCTTTGGTATAGGAATCCAGGCACCTTGCCGGGGGGGCGGGGGAAGCCCGGAGGTTCAATACAGCCTGTTTGCATCCTGTAGCGCGGCGAATGTTCCTAAGTAAATTTGAGGAGGGATTTGTGTGACAGGAATTGGTAGGCAGACCGGTTTGCTGCTCTTGATTTTGACCCTGGTCCTGGCCATGTCCACGGCTGTTTTGGCTCAAGTCGGTCCCGACATCCCCCGAGAGGAGACCTTGATTGTCGATATCCTGTCGGGCAGGGTACCTAATCCGACGCGATTTAACCCTTGGGCTCCCGGCACCACTGCCGATGCCGGTATTCACCAGTTCATGGGTGAGTCCTTCTGGTGCGTGGAGTACGCCCAAGGGGAAATTATCAACGTATTAGCCAAGTCGCCACCAATTTACAACGACGATTTTACAGAAATGACCGTAGAACTGCGAGAGGGCATCTATTGGAGCGATGGAGTGGAGTTCACCGCCGAAAGACGTGATCTTTACCATCGAGACTCTAAAGGCCAATCCCGGCATGAGCTACAGTATTGAGCTGGGGATGTATGTCGACGAGATCTACAAAACCGACGACTACACCGTGGTTTTTGAGTTGGCAGAACCCAACTCTCGCTTCCACACCTACTTCCTGGATCGCTGGGGAGCCTGTCGGTTCATGCCCAAACACATCTGGGAGGGAGTAGAAGATCCCATCACCTTTAACAACTACCCACCGGTAAGCCTGGGTCAATATGCCCTGAAGCAAATCGATCCCGGTGGTTATTGGTTCCTGTGGGAACGCCGGGAAGATTGGGATCGGACTGCCGTGGGGCAGTTGTACGGCAAGCCAGCCCCAAGGTATGTCCTATTCCATTACTACGGCGCCCCTGAGACCAAGGTGATTGCCCAATCGAGGCACGAGCTGGATATGTGTGACCTGACGGCAGAAAGCCTCCAGGCAGCCCTAGGCAACCCCGGATTTCGCAGCTACCGCACCGATTACCCCTGGATCGTCAACATCGATCCCTGTATCACCGGACTTACCCTGAACACCCTGCGGGAACCCTTTGACAACAAAGATGTTCGCTACTG
>JAAYGB010000043.1 GCA_012727955.1 Bacillota bacterium | reverse complement strand
TCTTCATGCAGGACGTACCGATGATTCCCCTCGAGTACCGTCCTGGAGATTTCTATGAGTTCAACGAGACCTACTGGACCGGTTTCCCAACGGCTAAGAATCCAACGGCTCCACCGCAACATGACTTTGCTGGTACCAGAGTCCTGTTTGTGATTGAGCCGGTCAAGAAATAACCAGTATTCTAGGCAAACTAGATTGGGCAATTGAGGGGACGAGGCTAGGCAGATAGCCCTAGCCTTGTCCCTTTTTTAGGACACCCTTACTTACCTCATACCCCGCTTCCCATCAGCCTCAGTCAATTCCAGGTCCTTGGCTGAACTGTGTCTTCCTCCATCCCGGAGAAGCCTGCGGATTCACTCAGTAGACCCTCTCCCTGTCACCACCGATGGCTCCCTTCCTGGCAAAGTCAATATTCTCCTAGGCAATGGGAACTGCAGCTGAAGAAAAAGCATCCACTTCTTGTCAAACAAGGCAAAAAAAAGAGGAGTTTCCCTTCAAGGGAGAAATACTATAGTAAGATCTTTTGCAATTCTCGCTTTTGTCTGTCTTTTTTGATATTCTGGGGTGCTCTTCCGTCCCGAGAAAAGCCTAAACTTGCTCTTTCTGTAGGTATATCCAAAATCTATGCGGAGGAGGTGATCGGGAAAAGCCGCTCCGTCGCATTGTCACCCAATCGAGTTTGACGTATTTGACCTAACCTAACTGACTTGTAAGTTCCTACGAAAGGAGACTAAGGATGCGCAGATTCATCGGTGTTTTACTGGTAACGCTACTGGTACTGTCCGTTGTAGCTATCGGTCATGCCGGTGCCCCCTTGCGACTACCGCGGGAGGAAACCTTGTATAAAGCCGGACTGCATTGGGGCCCGCCCACCAACTGGAACCCCTTCGGCACTTCTCCCGCTTGGCCGACAAACGCTGACTTCACTCTCTATGAGGCTTTGTTTGGCTACAGCTACCTCAGCGGTAAGTTGGAGCCCTTCTTGGGCAAGAGCTATGAGTGGGATGGTAACGTGGTCAGGGTAACCATGCAGCCTGGTACCAAATGGCAAGACGGTACCCCCCTCACCGTGGAAGACGTACTCTATACCTTTAATTTAGGTAGAAAGTACTCCCTGTCCTATACCCCCTTGTGGGACTACATCACCGAGGCCAGGAAGGTAGACGACCGCACCTTTGAGTTGGTCCTCAACCCAGCCAATCCCAACCGGGGTATGGTTGAGCAATACTTGGGGACTATCAAGATTGTGCCGGAGCACATCTGGAGCAAGGTTGAGGAAGAAGATGGCACTGTGATCCGCTATGCCAACACTGAGCCGGTAGGTTCCGGTCCCTACAAGCTGCTCTTTGCCAACCAGCAGCAAATCGTCATGGAGCGGGATGATAACTACTGGGGTATTCCCATCTACGGAAAGCCTGCTCCCCGCTACTTCGTACACCCGATTTTCAAGAGTAATGATGCCGGTAACCTGGCACTGGAGCGAGGACAAGTAGACTGGTCCCAGCAGTTCGCTCCAGAAATTTGGAAGATGTGGGAAGAGAAGGGTCTACCCGTTGGCACCTGGTTTGACGAGGAACCCTATCACTTGCCAGCATCCATTCCATCCCTGTTCATCAACGTCAACAGATATCCTTTGAACATTCCGGAGGTCCGTAGAGCCCTAGCATACTCCATTGACTATGCTAAGGTCGCTGAGACCGCCATGTCTCGCTACTCCATCCCGGTGTACTCCAGCATCATCATCCCTGATGCTGCTGCTGAGGCCCACTACTTCAGCGAGGAAGACGTGAAGCAGTACGGCTGGGAGTACAATCCCGAGAAGGCTCGAGACATCCTGGAGAATGAACTGGGAGCCACCAAGGGTAGAGATGGCATCTACGTTCTGCCCGATGGCACTCGCCTTGGACCCTTTAAGGCAGAATGCCCCTACGGGTGGACGGACTGGATGACCAGCCTTGAGGTTGTCTCCGCCAGCGCCCGCGCCGTTGGTATTGACGTGGTTGCCGAGTTCCCCGAGCAGCCGATTTGGGCTACTCATCGTGACTCCGGTGACTTTGACCTGCTGATGAACACCCCAGCCGGTGGATTGTCTCCGGCCCAGCCCTGGCAGCGCTTCCGTGATATCATGGATAGCCGTGGCGTTCCCGGCATCGGAGAGGGCACCGCTTACTGGAACTGGAACCGTTATCACAACGACGCCGTTGGTCCCTTGCTAGATGCTGCGGTAGTCACCACCGACGAGGCAGTGCTTACCGAGATCTACCGAGAGTTGAACCGAATCTTCATGCAGGACGTACCGATGATTCCACTGGAGTACCGTCCTGGAGAGTTCTATGAGTTCAACGAGACCTACTGGACCGGTTTCCCAACGGCTAAGAATCCAACGGCTCCGCCGCAACATAACTTGGCCGGAACCAGAGTCCTGTTTGTAATTGAACCGGTCAAGAAATAACCAGCGATGCTAAATCAAACTCGATTAGGTAGTCGGCTAGACTAGGTTAGTGAAGGGACTGCCCCTCTCCTTTGGGGCAGTCCCTCTTTGATATCCTTCCTAGCGGTCAGATTTGTGCAGGACTGATCCCTGCGGTAAAGAAGGACCTTCATAGGTCTTTCGAGAGGCAGGGATAGCAATGGAATACGTGATTGGAATCGATGCCGGAGGCACCTCCACCGAAGCTTTGTTGTCCCAGACCGATGGCACCCTCCTGGCCCTTGTGAAGGCGGGACCGGGAAACCTACAGAGGTTAGGCATGGATGGATTCCTTGCCCAAATCTCAGAATTAGTTGATCAACTCCGGGCATCGATACCACCCACGGGCTCGCTGACCCGTATCGAGATCGGTGCTGCCGGCCTGGCCCGAGACTCGGAGCAAAGCAAACTAATGCAACGCCTTTCCCAGAGCCGAATAGCCGCCAGCTATGGAGTTCAGGCTGACTCTCAAATCGCTTTGTTTGCCGGCACCCTTGGCCGGCCGGGACTAATTGTCATCGCCGGAACCGGTTCCATTGTCGATGGAATCGATGGACAGGGAAAAAGACACCGCTGTGGCGGCTGGGGGTATCTGATGGGCGATGAAGGCAGTGGCTATCACATCGGGAAAATGGCCCTTCAAGCCGCGGCCCAAGCAGCCGATGGAAGGGGACCTCGTACTTCCCTCCTGCCCCGTCTCCTCCAACACTTTGGGGTGGATGAACCCTGGCAGCTGATCGAGGCCGTTTATCGACCGCCCCTGACCCCGACGGAAGTCGCGAAGCTGGCTGCCCTAGTGGGTGAAGAAGCGGCCCAGGGCGATGGTGTGGCCAAGAAAATCATCGCGGTGGCCGCAAGGGAACTTGCCCGCCAAATCAGTACCGTTGCTGGTAACCTCGGGCTTCCCCCAGGTTCGCTGTCTGCCTTTTACGCCGGGGGGCTCTTCTCCATGGGAGAGCTACTCCTCAAGCCGCTGATGGAGGAACTCAGTGAACTGCAACCGGGACTTGATTTAGCGCCCCTTCCCTATCCACCGGTGATGGGCGCAGCGTTATTGGCGATTTCCCACAGCAAGGACTTGACGGAGGCCATCATCCATCAAGCCAGAAATACAGCCAAAGAATTCCACCTCTAGATCAAGGCAAGGAGGCGAAGTGGCTGCCCAAAAGTGAGAACTTGCAGGCAGCACCCTACTATGGACTTAGATAAGCTCTTAACGGAAACTCGGTCCCCATACGTTGACCTGGACACCCTATCAACTCGAGAAATTCTGGCAGTAATCAACGCTGAGGATAAGACGGTACCCCTGGCGGTGGAGGCGGAACTAGACAACATTGCCGCGGCCTGTGAGTTGATCCTAGCCAGCTTCCAGCGGGGCGGACACCTCTACTATGTTGGCTGTGGCACCAGCGGCCGCCTGGGGGTACTGGACGCGTCGGAATGCCCCCCCACCTTTGGGGTAGAGCCTGAGCTAGTGACTGGGATTATCGCCGGAGGGAACCCTGCCCTACGCACAGGGATTGAGGGAATCGAGGATGATCCAGTCCAGGGAAAGACTGATCTCATCGCTGCGGGAGTCACCAACAAGGACGTAGTCGTTGGCATTGCGGCCAGTGGGCGCACCCCCTATGTCATCGGTGCCTTGACCCATGCTCGAGAGATTGGTGCCAAGACCGTAGCTGTAGCCTGTACTCCCAACAGTCCCATTGCAGCCCTTGCCGATGTGGCCATTACACCACTGGTGGGTCCAGAAGTACTAACGGGCTCTACCCGGATGAAAGCGGGAACGGCCCAGAAAATGGTTTTGAACATGCTGACCACCACCACAATGATTCGCTGGGGCAAGGTTTACAGCAACCTAATGGTGGATGTCCAGCCTACAAATAGCAAACTCATCCAGCGGGCCTACCGCATCATTTCTCTGGCCACCGGCTGCGACCTAGAGACAGCCAAGGCTGCATTTGCCGCTTCGCATCGCCGGCCCAAAACCGCCATCGTGATGCTGCTGGCCCATTGTGATCGCCAGGAAGCCGAGGAACTACTGGCAAGGGCCGATGGTTTTGTCCGGGATGCCGTAGCCCTATCCCAGAACCAGTAACCACAGCACTAATGCCTGCTCATCGCGGAATACTGCCTCTGAGCCTGTTCCAGCATCCCGATGAGCAGGCATTGAGCATGGGCCATCGCGCTCGGTGTCCTTCACCTCAGTTATCTCAGCTATTCCTCTGTTCACCCATTGGTCACTGCCGCGACTATTTCTTTCACTTCACTGTAAAGCTCCTCGGTCAGGTCACAGCATTCCTGGAGTGAAACGCCGAGAGCTGCAAAAATCCGATTAACCTTTCCGCTATAGTCTGCGGGCTTGCGTTCCAGGGTGTCGATCAGCCTCACTGCTCTTTTTTCATTGATGCAGTAAGCCCTATTGCAGGCAAACAGCACCTGATTTAGGCCCGAAACTGACCGGAAAATGTGGCCTGCAACATGATATCTATCGCCAGCTTCGGCATTTGCCTTCGCATGCAGCAAAGAGAAGTCGGCTTCGAACATGAAGAAGCCCAGCATCGCCTTCTGCAGTTCTATGGGATAGATTTCCGCCCGCTTCTTCAGTTCATAAAAGTCGTTGTTTCTACTGTATAGCACCTTACTAATCGCCAGCTCTCCCCGATACATAGTACTGATGTATCCATGGGGATGCCCCGGCTGGTAGTTGGTAGTGACAATTCCCTGTTCGGTATCTTGCATTACCTGTTTCACCCTGTTGATATCCCGCAGTATTAAGTCCACAGGATAGCCCCCAATGACTAACCATCCACCGGCATTGACCCAAGGACCCCAGCCTCCCGGAGGTACAACTAAGTTACTTCTATGCTCGTCATCTAACTGGGCGGCAACCTGATTGATCCCATCCAGGTCAAGGGAATCGGGATTGTAGTAGATGCCGATATCAATGTCCGAGTCCTCGGTATGGCTGCCCCTTGCCCGAGACCCCCCTAGAACCACACCCTCTATACAAGGCAAAGGCGAGAGTCTTTCTGCTACTTCCTGAATAATGTCTTCTACCATGCCAGACACTCCTTGTACCAGTCAGCCGCTGCATGTTCGTCAACTACTAACTCCAGCGGCAGTTCCTTCGGGATAATGCCACACACGGCCGGACGCACCAACGCGTCCAGCCGTGTACCGATGGCGTAATAGTCCAGAATTCTGTACTTGCTCATTCCTATACTTCTGCACGAGTTTTCCATATGATGGTTCCTATCACCAGGCCAGCTAGTGCTGGCATAACCCAGCCAAAGCCATAATCAAATCCGGGCAAATACCTATGGGCAGCATCAATGATTGCGCTCACTATCGGCGTCCCCTTTATCGCTCTCGGCAATGCATTGAGAAAATCACAGAATGCAGCCACCAGCGTGAATGTGGTTGTCCACCGATACAAATCTTGCTGCTTATTAATCATCGGCGCCAATAATGACAGCGCGATCAACGTAATCACAAGGGGATAAAGAAACATCAGGACCGGCAAAGACAGCTGGATGATCTTGTTTAGCCCAAAATTGGCGATTATAAACGAAGCCAGGGTAAATATCACTGCGTAGACGTTATAGGATACCGTTCTGGGAAACATCTCACTAAACATCTGTGCACATGAAGTGATCAAGCCAATTGCTGTTTTCAAACAGGCAACGGTGACAATGGCGGCCAACAGCACCTTACCGATAGAGCCAAAATAGTGCTCGCTAACCATGGACATGATCGCTGCTCCGTTGTCAGCCCGGCTCACGCTACCTAGGCTTGTTGCCCCCATATAGGCCAAGGATGCGTAGATAGCACTCATTCCAACTAGACACACAAAGCCGGACTTACACACCTCGATAGCCTTTCGCTTTGGGTTTCTTACACCTAACTTTTCAATGTTTGAAATGATAACTATTGCAAAGGCCAGTGACGCTAGGGCGTCCATGGTATTGTATCCATCCAGCATTCCGGTAAATAAGGGTCTGTCTATGTAATTTCCCTGCGCCGCAAATTGACTCACCCGTCCCATTGGGCTG
The DNA here is from genome assembly GCA_012727955.1 of Bacillota bacterium. NCBI lineage: Bacteria > Bacillati > Bacillota > Bacillota bacterium. Next base: position 8,917 of record JAAYGB010000043.1, on the reverse strand, counting down.
ACATAGGTTGCAACGATTAGTATGGACAAGAGCGCAACAAAAATGGGAGTGAGATACTTACCAACCCAATCGAGAATTCTCGTCGGTCGCAGAGAAAAGTAAAGGGTAACCGCAAAGAAAATCAACGAGAAGACAAACAGGCCCCCTTGCAGATATTCCTCTGCAACAAAGGGATGCAACCCTACTTCAAAGGCAACGGTAGCGGTACGGGGAATAGCAAACAATGGTCCAATGGTCAAATACAGCATGCAGGTAAACAGGATCGAATATGTCGTACTTACCGGCTTTGCCATATCAAATAGACTTTCACTTCGAGACAGAGCTGCCGCGATCACCCCCAAAAGCGGCAGACCTACTCCAGTGATCAAAAACCCAATTGTTGCCGGCAGCGTATTGTTTCCGGCCAGCTGTCCCATATGAACGGGGAAGATCAAATTGCCAGCCCCAAAATACAGCCCAAACAAGAGGGATCCTATGAGGACGTTTGCGCGAAAATCACACTTTTCCTTCATCCTGAGAACTCCTTGCTATTATTATGGAGGCGAAGTATGGTCGGACACATATTAGTGCAATGCTGCTCCCATGCCGTTACCGCTGCCACGGGCTTGGGCTATTTTGAAGGCAGCTTGTACACATTGCAAGCTACGCCTTCCACCTGCTGAAAACCTTCGCTGAGATATAAGGACTTGGCGCGTTCATTTTCCCCGTTGACGGAAAGATAGGCGCGGTCATAACCATAGTCTTTTGTAAATTGAAGCGCTTTGCGCAAGAGAATTCTGCCTAGTCCCCGACCTTGATATTCAGGGATAAGGGCAAGTGGCCCGATGTTCATCACCGGTTGATCCTCCCACTCGTCCGAGGAACAGCGAAGAATCCCGATGGGCTCTTCGCAATGATACAACAGCAGGACGCCCCCTTCTATATAATCAGGCGCCTTGGTCATATCCGAGACCATTTTGGGAGTGATAGGCGTTTCGCTACCTGCCAAATTGGCGAAGGCGATATTACGAATATGACAGTAAGCTGCCTCATCCCGATTCACTACAAAGGGACGGAATTCGTACCCGTTGGGCAAATGATAAGGCGGAATGTGATTTACATCACGAACCAGGATAAAGGCGTACCGTTCAACCTGAAATGATAGTTCGCTCATTCTTCGCTGTATACTGGCGTTCGCCAAGGGCACATACAAGAATACCTGATCTAAGCCATCCACATGCTGCAGTATCCCTTGGAACAGGGTGCTGTAGCACTGCAAGTCATCCTTCTCTGAGTGGAATATGCGAAACCGCCCCTTGCGCCCCCGGCGATAGTATTCGTTCAATATTAGAGAGGCCACGGCAGTAATTCGGCCTTGCTCATTGGTGAGTATGTAGGTTGGATTATCGCTATTTGGTTCGAAGGCGGCCAGATCCTCTTCATAGAGAAAGGAATCGTCCACCTCATTGCGATGGCGCCTACAGTAATCGGCAAAGCCCGTCAGGTGCACTGGCGTTAGTGGTTCGAGTTTCATCGTATCAAGACCCTTCCCGAAATAAGTTCAGTAAGTTCCAAGAATAATAGATATCTCCCCAACCTAAGTGAGACTCCTGCGCCGGTGCCAACTCACTGCAGCCTGATAGAAGCTATCGGCAGCAGCGGGAGAAGAATTGAGATAGATGTAAGCGGAACTGGCCACGACGTTCTGCCGCTGATAGCCGTCAACAAACTCCCGCCCATCGCTGGTTTTGGCGGTATAGAAATCTGGAGCCAGTTCCGAACGGGCTACCCGAAACTGGTGAAACTCCTGCCCCCGAAGAACAGTTCCCGCGCGACCAAGCAACGAATCACGACATGTCGTCAGCTCGATGTAACGGATCTGCAGATAGGCCGGGTCCAGAAAAAAATCAACGGGCAAGACACCACTCATTGGGTAGGTTCTGCCGTCAAATCCCCTCAGTGAACGCCCTAGATATATCAACCCCCCACACTCACCGAAAATTGGCATTCCCAGTTGGGCAGCTCGCCGCAGTTGTGCAGCTAAATCCATGTTGCCTGCCAGTTCCCGGGCAAATCTCTCTGGATACCCGCCTCCAAAGTACACAGCATGGGTATCAGGTGGCAGCGTATCTCCGGCAACCGGGAAGAACTCCACGATTTCAAATCCCGCCGCCTTCAACGCCGCCAGGTTTTCCTCGTAATAGAAGCAGAAGGCATCGTCACGGGCGACAGCCAAAGGCACACTTTGAGAGCAGGATGACCGATATCCCTTTTGCACCTTCAAGCCTGCCTGGGCCCTTAAAGGTAATCCGAAGACCCTATCCACATCAATTTGTTTTGCGACAAGACCTAAGCTGCTGTTATCGCCACCCAAGGAGTCCTCGTTTGGCGCAGCAAGCCCTAGATGGCCCTCGGCAACTTCAAGGGCTGGATCGCAGCTGACAATTGACAGCACCCGGTCCCAACGCTTTGCACCGACGGCATCCCTAATCAGGTCGGCGTGAACTGTGCTTCCCAAGCGGCCGCAGCGATTGAGAATGAATCCGGCAACCTTCACATCAGGATCAAAGGAATCCAATCCGTCCATAATCGCTGCCGTGGTCCGGGTCATTCCGTAGACATCGATGACCACAACCACCGGGACGCCGAGAATCCTAGCAATGTGTGCCGCGCTGCCCTCGCCTGTGCCCTTGGCACCATCGAACAACGCACCCATTCCCTCGATAACCGCCACGTCGGCATCTTGACTCCACCGAGAAAAAGTCTCACGGATTCCCCTTTCACCCATCATCCACAGATCCAGATTGATTGATGGTCTGCCGACAATGGCCGCATGATACATAGGGTCAATAAAATCCGGTCCAATTTTGAAGGGCTGAACCGACAACCCTCTGGCTTTGAGAGCAACCAGCAACGCTCTGGTCACTGTGGTCTTGCCTGCTCCACTGTGGGTTGCTGAGATAACTATCGCTGGGGGTCGAGTGCTGTGGTGCATCTCCTTGCTCCTCTCAAGAGAGACTATCGACAGCCCTATTGGGCATCAATTGCTATAAGTAATCCCGAAGGCGACTAGACAAAAACCCCGATGGGTCCCACAACCGATATGGGCATCGGGGCAATTAGAACCTATACCATCATAATGAGCTAATGGTGTTACTTGACATGATCGACAACTCTGCACAGCCATACCATGTGGTCTAGACCCTTTCCCCAATAGTCCTTCGCAATCCTATAGGGCTCGCCGAATTTCCTGAGCCACTTCCTTTGTGCCTGCTGATAGCCGCTATCCAAACAGAAGTATCGGACCCCTAACTCAGCAAGATACTTTATCATAGCATGAATCAAGGCTGAACCTACACCTTTGCCTTGAAAGTCAGGCAGTACACAGAGACTGCCTAGCTCACCTATTGCATCAAGCTCGTTGTTTGTACATTTCTTAATATCGCTTCCACAGGGCCCAAAGGAAATCGTTCCTATCACCCTGTTGTCAATTTTCGCAACAAGAAAGTGAACCTCGGAGTCTGGATTGGCCACTGCATAAGCCATCAGCTTCTTTTTGTGCTGAATCTCCTTTGAAATATCCTCTTTCAAATGTCCTATGTCCTCTTTTTCAAAGGCATCGGTAATCGTTGTTGCAAACACATCGTATGCTGATTCTATATCTTTCCTGGTAGGCTTGGCAATGACTAAGTTACTCAGGGTAAATTGTCCTTTCATATCCATCTTCCTCAGCGATTTCGGTATCAACTCATACAGAGGCTCGCAGCTCCCATCCCAGTTCAGCCTGTGCACTAATTCCCCACAGACTTACCCATCGTTGGTGTTCTTTCCTTCCCAGATTTCTCCAATTCGTGGGGATAGGTTCGCAGAGCAAACCAGATCCTAAGCATGGTTAAATGCTGCTTCCGATTTCGCTGCCCATCGGCCTACTCTCCTTTGGCCTTTTCTAACATTCCGGTGAGCAGGCTGGCATTGAGTACACCGATGTGTTTGCCGGTGATGATACCTTCTGCATCGATGACAAAGCTAGTGGGAATGGCCCGCACCCAATAGGCTCCCGCAACGATACCGGTGGTGTCCAGCACCACAGGAAAGGTGAGGCCCTGGGCCTGCAGGAACTCCTGGACTTTGCCCTGCGGTTCCTGCAAGTTCACGGCCAGGAAGACGACATCTTCCTCCTTCTCTTCGTACACTGCCTGAATATCCGGCATTTCCACCCTACAGGGAGGACACCAGGTCGCCCAGAAATTAAGAAAGACCCGCTTACCGCGAAAATCCGATAAGGAAACCGTACCACCCTCTACCGATGCTAGGGTAAAATCTGGAGCTTGAGAGCCAACCACCGGCTGCACCGGAATTTCCGCGGCTGCTGCCACCACTGTCAACGACAAAGCCAAGGCTAACATAAAGAGCACCCAGCCCGATGTTCTTCCCAGTCGGTGTAACCACAGATTTTTCATCAACCATCCCCCTATTGCTTTTTCTTGATGTAAAGAACCTAGAGCCCCCACTGCAACCAACCGGCCAGACGGGCAAAGGAATTGAAGTAGATCATCAGGCCCAGAAGGACCAACAACAGACCGGCGGTAAAGGAGATCCTTCCTAGAAACCGCGTTAGACCCCTTAATAGGGGTAGGAATGAGCCGAAAAACACCGCCGACAGCAAGAAGGGCACCGCCAATCCCAGGGAGTACAGGGCTAGCAGCATTACCCCCTGCCCCACACTTCCCGTGGAACCTGCCAGCATCAGAATTGTAGCCAGAATCGGTCCGATACAGGGCGTCCACCCGGCAGAGAAGGCCAATCCAAAGAGGAAGGCGGCACCCGGACCGGAGTTGACACGGCGAACCTGGGGCCGCTTATCTCTGTTCAGCAACGGGACTTGCATGACCCCCGCGGTGTGCAGGCCCAGCAAAATAATCACCACACCACTGATTTTCCGCAGCACCCCTTGATTTCGCAATAAAAATTGCCCTACTGCGCTGGCCGACAACCCCAACAGGACAAAGACGAGGGAAAAACCCAGGACAAAGGCCAAGGAGTTTGTGACCAACTTGACTCGAGTACCAGACTGCACTTCTCCCGCCTGACTGAGTTCGGCCAGGGAAACACCGGCCAAGTAGGCTAAGTAGGTAGGAATCAATGGCAAGACACAGGGTGAGACAAATGAAGCAACCCCCGCCAAGAAGGCTACAACAGCATTGACATCGGCATTTGGCATTGGCCGTTCCCTCCCCTTTCTAACGTTCCGCAAATCCTTCTTCTCCTGGAGCTGCAACCAGACTACTTGCTATCCCAACTATATTTCCTCGGAAGAAGTGATGATCCTCCTCTACCCAGGCCTACGGTTCACCAAACCAACTCCCGGCTGTCTCGGCTCTTGGTTCATCACAGGGCGGAAGAAACCAGCGTGACACTCTGGAAAACCTGCGCCCGACATCCTCCCAATTTACCAGGTTCCACCAGGCTGCCAGATAGTCGGCCCGTGCCGCCGGGTACTGCAGATAGTAAGCGTGCTCCCAGACGTCGACGGTCAAGATGGGAATCGTTCCCCATTGTGTCATGTTTTCGTGCCTCTCGATTTGCAGAATTTCCAACCGACCAAAGGGAGCCTGCCAGACCAAGACACCCCAGCCGTTTCCGGCAACTTGGTTGGCCGCTGCGGTGAAGTGATCTTGAAACTTGGCAAAGGTACCAAAATCCGCTTCCAATTGCGCCGCCAACTGCCGAGGTGGACGTCTTGGACCCCCAGGCCGCATATTGAGCCAGTAGAGGGTGTGGAGAAAGTGGCCAGACCCGTGATAGGCCAGTTCTCTTTCCCAGTGTCTAATCAAGTTGAAATCCCCCTGCTCCCTGGCCTGGGCCACTTCCTCCTCAGCGACATTGAGACCATTGACATAGCCCCGATGGTGGATGGCGTGGTGAATTCTGACGATCTCCCTCGATAGGTATGGCTCCAGGGCATCGTAGGGATATGGAAGGGGTGGTAATCGATGTCCTCCCCTTGGGACGGGACAGCTGAGAAAATAAGCCATCATCCTGCCTCCCTGCTTTGCATGATAACTTGTTACACCATATGCCCCGTGTGGAAGGGGATATTCTCAGCGGGATTCACCGGAGGACTGTGGGCTGGAAGACATTGACCTATTTTACAGGATTTTTACCTTCTTCTTTGAATCTTAATATTAAGAAAACTTTCTATAGGAGGCGAGAGCATGGCTTTTACCTATGACCTGTCGACGGAAATCCGTCCAACTTCGGGACCACCGGGCGGAACCATCACACTGACTGCCAAGTTTTCCAATGCCAGTGAGCCGGTGGTCAAAGCCTTTGCCACCGTGAGAATGTATGGTTATTTCATTGCCTTGCGCAAGAAGGCCGATGACACCTTCGAGTACACCGGCACAATTCCCTACGAAGCACCTCCTGGAAGATACGAAATAGCTGTCTACGGTAAGGCCGAGGACGGCACCTCTGGCCCAGAGAAGAAGATTTCCTTCCAAGTAGGTTAAACACCCCATTCCTTACTCTATTACATCGGGCAACACATAAGCCAAGGAGCGAGCCGGTTTTGCCACCGTGCTCGCTCCTGCTGGTTGGCTATGCTAGCTCTTCTAACCGCTGCAAGATCCTGGCAGCCGCTGGGGGGCATCCCGGGACAGCATCGGCCACTCCTGAGGTACACTTGCCGATTCCCAGGGTGTATCCCGAGGGACTAGATTCCTTAAAACCTTGTCCAATAGCAATCTGCAGGTTCCGAGGCAAGCGACCATGCCTTTCTTCGTAGCGATACAAGGCGTGAATCAAGGAACCAAAGCAGGCAGAACAGGCTTCCCTTTCATCGATGTAGCCGGCGTAGCGATCCACTACCCGCTGAGCGGTCAGCTCCTCCACCCTAGACTTTTCTGCTTGGTTATGTTCGACTATCTCAAGCCTTGCGCTGTCGGCGGTGCCGACTCCCAACTCCTCGGCAATTTGCAAATGATGAATATCATGGGGATGATAACCCAGTAACTCCGCGGCATAGGCATCAATGGCCACGGGATCTTCTCCGATGATCACTCGGCCCATATATACTGGGGTCCCACCCTCCTCAAAGGTCAAATCCCCGATAATACCATCGACAATTACCAAATTGCTTTTCAGAACCTTGTTCAGTAGGGCTATGGGTCTGTGTAGTCCCATGCTGTGAAAGCGCCGCTTCTCGCTGTCGGGGATACAGCCCTTCAGGTTCTTCAAGGCACAGGTGACCTTGGTCTGACAGTGTGCCTTGAGAACAGGCATATTAATCAGGTAGTCTGCCTGCCACAGGCTGGCACAAACCTCCAGGGTGGTCCCTTCGACCTCCACCGATACCCTAGCGTCCTGCTTTAGGTCGATCAGGGGAACCTTATACTTGCGGCTGATCTCCTCATAACCACAGACCTTGAAGGCTCGTTTTGTACTATCTCCTACCCAGGAACCTTCCATAATACTAATATTGGTGTAGCCCTTATTCTGTAGGTACTGAATCACAGTCTCAACCAACCGAGGATCGGTGGTGGCTCCCGACTCCGAGGGTTTGGCAACAACGAGATTCGGCTTCAGGGCGATCTTGGCATCACGCTCCGGCAGCTGAATCTGATCTAAGACCGGACCAAGCAGTTCCAGACTGGGATTATCTGTATAGACAACATGTAAGCGCTGATGCAATCCCTTCTCCTCCTGTTACTGAAGTTCATATCTCCTTCTTCTACTTCCATCTTCTCATCTGCCCTCTATTAAAACCTGCCATTCCAGGCAAGGGAGAAGGCACTGTTTGGCCTATGGCAGTACAGACCATTAGGTTACACCTTTGCCCGAGGATATTCATTACACAACAAATACAAAGGTGACTCATCCTCTTCGATGTCCGGAAAACGTCCCATGGGCTCCAAGAATCGATTGTCAGTGTTGTCGTCATTCACCTGGGAAACCTCACCCAACAGCACCGGTCCCCTGGTGGGTTCGCCCCAGAAGCGATGGTACAAGCCAGGGGTGAGGGTAACACTCTCCCCGGGGCGAATTCGCAGGATGGTGCCGGCCGGCACTTGCCTCCTGCGTCCATCAAGGGCAAGGATCACCGGAGTGTTGTCCAGCTCTCCTTCCGGAGTGGAGTTATAGACCTCGATTAGAAGGTCACCACCGCCCCGATTGATGATATCCTCCCTTTTGTGCCAATGGAAGTGACAGGGAGTAACCTGGTAGGGCTGAACAATGAGGATTTTCTCTGCATAGGACTTAGGGTACCGATCATCGGTCAGACTGCCGTTTCGCAGGGTAAACAAGACCAGTCCAGTTTGGGTAAAACATCCGGAGCCAAAGTCCGTGATATCCCACCCAAGCATATTGTCCCGGATTTCGTCGTATTCTGGACCCTTGTCCTCCCACTCCCAGGGACGCCAATAGGCAAAGGGGGGTAACTTCCAGTTCATTCGGTCCAAGAACTCGACGGCTGCCTGCAGGATACTATTGATCTCCGAGCGCTTCACCGCTATCCCTCCTCGTTAAAGTCTAATGTTCATTTCCCCACTGATCTCCCCTTTCCTGGATGAAAGGCTGGCTGCCCGCCTGCCTTGGCTGGAAGACTTTTGCAGTTTGATGTTTAGGCAAGGGGATCTTTGGGGAATAAAGTAACAGACCGGCCGAGAAGCCAAACCCGGTAATCGGGAATATCATCAACGAGGTGACGTCACATGGTGGATAGATTCGGCAGTGTATTCCAAACCGCTGAAAACGAAGGTAAGGAAAAGCACGTTCCTGAAATCACGGCCCCTGATAAGGTAAAGGCCAACGAGTTTTTCGAGATCACTGTTCAAGTAGGGGCTGAGACTCCCCATCCTAATACCGTAGAGCACCATATTAAGTGGATCCAGGGCTTTGCCAAGGACAGCAAAGGTCAAGTAGTCCATGTTGGCAC
>JAAYGB010000042.1 GCA_012727955.1 Bacillota bacterium | reverse complement strand
TGACCGGAGTTCCTTCTTCTTAATCATCATTTCGAGTGAATTTGCGCAGCAGATCTTGCCAATGTTCCTCACCCATGGCGTCGGCATCCTGCAGCCATTGGGCCAACTCGTTGTCGGTATGTCCTTGCGCCCAAGCCCCGGATTTGCCCCTAGTCTTAGCTTTGGCCTGCGCTTTAGTCCTGGCCTTGGGTCGGGCCGAAGCTCTTTGTGGCTTGACAGGACCAGCGGATTGCTGTTCTTGCTCAAGCTTTTTTTTGTACTGCTCCAACTTTTGCTTCTGTTCCTCCGTTAGGGCCGATAGATCGTCGCTCTTGCGCAGTTGCCGATAGTAGCGCTCAACTGTCATCGGGGAAGCCTCGGTCAGCTGCCGGTGGCGCTTTGGCTTGCCCTTTCCCTTGCTGGGTCGACTCTTGCGATTGGTCTGGGAGGTCTGCTTTTTCTTGGTGGGCAACTGAAGAAAGTTGTGGTCAACGAGCCACTGGTATGCCTTTTCGCCGTTGCTGGAGACCACGAAAACCTCTTGGACTGCCGTTCCGGACTTGCCGATCAGTTTGAGGCCCGTTTCCTGAAAGTACTGAAATTCCAGATGGGGTTGGGACTTCTCCGATGAGGTCCGCCGGGAGATTCTCCCTGGAGTGATGGAGTGGATATGGGGACAAAGGGCGATGGTTCTCAGCAGACTGCCGAGTCCAGGGATGATAGTGTGTTCTGACTTGACACCTCCCTTCCGATACTTATTAGGCATAAGCAAAATTCAGTCCCTTCGCAAGTTGATGGCAACAAGTGCAATAAAGGAATTTATTCGCTATTATCGGTGGGGTTACCTACTTGACAGATTCCGCGGACTCTGCTTGCTGGGCTAGCCCTAGGGCCAGCCTGGATAGATCTTCCCTATTGTTTAGAGACGGTTCGGCCAGCACCGCGTTGAGGAGCTGTTCTAAAATCCTTCCCACCTGGGGCCCGGGACGGATTCCCACCAGTTGCATTACGTCTCTCCCGTCGATGGCCAGATCCCGAAGACCAAAGGCAGATTGCATGGCCAGGGCCTCTTCTACTCGGTTTCTCAGCTGCAGCCAGGCCTGTAACCCTTGATGCATATCGGTGGCCGAAGCGGCAATGTCTGCCTTTCTCAGAAGCAGTAGGTCATGGATATTGTCTTGACCAACCTTGCTGATGAGACGGCGGATAGCTCTATCCGAGGAAAAGCCGTGGAGATTGAACATGTGCCAGCGAATCAGATGGGTGACTTTGTTTATAGTCTTATTATCAAAGCGAAGGCGACGCAGGATCTCGCCGGCCAGAGCCGCACCCTCGACATCGTGTCCGTAGAAGTGAATTCCCTTGGCATCGGTGCTCATACAGCGGGGCTTGGCTACGTCGTGGAGCAGGGCAGCAAGGCGCAGATGAAGCTTTGGTTCAATGCAGGCTGCAGTTTCCAAATTGTGCCCCAAGACATCGTAGCGATGCATTGCTCCCTGGCCGATGCCCTCGCCCTCCAACAATTCTGGAATTATCTCTTCTAGAACCCCATAGCGGTACATTGAGCGCAGCGTGGAACGCAGGTTACTTCCCAAAAGGAGCTTAGCCAGCTCCGCAGCAATTCTCTCTCGACTGATGGGCTGCAGCAACGGGGCTTGCACTGCCTTCAGGGTAGCCCGAGTGGGAGCAAAGCCCAGGGTGGAAGCAAAGCGAAACAACCGCATGATCCGTAGGCCGTCTTCCGCAAAGCGGCGGTGGGGGTCACCTACGGTGCGCAGTCTCTTCCTCCGCAAGTCCCTGATACCCTTGTAGGGATCGATTACCTCCCGGGTCAGGGGTGAGTAGGCAATGGCATTGATGGTAAAATCCCTGCGAGCCAGGTCTTGGCGGATGTCTCGGCTGAAGATAACCTCCTCGGGGCGGCGATGATCCCGGTAGGTGCCGTCCTGGCGCATGGTAGTTACCTCGATGGCCAGCCCCTGGATGATCACGGTAACGGTCCCGTACTTGGCACCGGTAGCGATTACCTTGGAAAACAAGGTGGCTACTTCGTCGGGAAGGCAGTCGGTGGTCACGTCCCAGTCCTGGACGTCCCGACCCAGGATCGCATCCCGAACGGCACCGCCAACGATGTAAGCTTGATAACCGGCCCTGTGCAAAGTGGCGCACAGTTCCTGTACAGGGCCGGGGACAGTGAGGGAAACCCGAGCTGGCAACACGACATTCAACCTCCTAGGGCAGGGTTTGTCAGGATGATTGCAGAAACTCTGTTCTATCAGTGTACACAAGTTTATTGGCCCTTGGCAAATTGTCTTTGCGGACCAATCGGTCCCGCGACGGGAAGCGGCCAAGTATAGGAGTGTGGATGGATGTCTCAAGAGAAGATCCCAGTTCTGTTTGACACTGACATTGGTTCGGATATCGACGATGCAGCCTGTTTGGCCTATCTTCTCAGTGAACCCCGTTGTGAACTGGTGGGAATCACCACCGTTACCGGTGAGGCTGTTGAGAGAGCCAAGCTGGCCAGTGCCCTGTGCAAGGCGGCAGGTCGGGATGATATTCCCATTCACAGTGGGACGGAAAATCCTCTTCTGATTCCTCTAAAGCAGAAGGCGGCACCGCAGAAGGAGAAGCTGGTCAACTGGCCCCACCGGGAGAGTTTTCCCGAAAATACCGCCATTGAGTTTATGCGAGACGTCATTGAATCCCGTCCCGGTGAGGTCACTCTTCTGGCTGTTGGCCCCTTCACCAATGTGGGTCTGCTCTTTGCCACCTATCCAGAGACTGCAGGGAAGCTGAAGCAGTTGGTAGTGATGGGCGGTGTCTTTACCAATCGACCGATGGCCGGTCCCCTAGAGTGGAACGCGATTGGGGATCCCCATGCCACTGCGATTCTGTATAATGCTCCGGTACCCATTCATGTCTCCATTGGTCTGGATGTTACCACCCAGGTGCGCCTGGAAGCTGCCGAAGTCAATCGCCGCTTTGCTGGGGGACTGTTGGATGTGGTGCGGGATATGGCAGAGGTCTGGTTCCGGAACACCTCCGTCCTGACCTTTCATGATCCCCTGGCGGCAGTATCTATTTTCGAACCCGACATCTGTAAGTATCGCCGGGGTGTGGTCTCGGTGGAATTAGTGAGCCAGCGACTTCAGGGGTACACCTATTGGGATTCCACCGAGATTGAGTTTGCCTCTCCCATAGAGCCGGCGGAGCCCGGCAAGCGCCATTACGTCGCGCTGGATGTTGATGTGGAGGGCTTTTTCCGGAAGTATTTTTCGGTGTTTGCCTAACAAGGAAAAGATTTTACCGATAGCAAGGAAGGTCGTTGGTGAGTAGATTAGATCAAACTTTACTGACTGCCGATGAGATCAGGCAGGTGTTGCAGGAAAGCCCGCTCTTTGCCGGCCTTCAAGAGCCGGATTTGACTCCCTTGGTCCAGCTGGCCCGCCCCCTTCGCTTTGATAAGGGTGAGAGCGTGGTGCGGGAGGGAGAGCTGGCCACCGGGTTTTATATCGTGGTTTCCGGATTAGTCAAGGTGTTTAAGTTGTCCCCCGATGGTAAGGAGCATGTTCTCCATGTCTTTGGTGATGGAGAACCCATCGGGGAAGTGCCGGTTTTCTCCGGGAAGAGGTATCCTGCCAATGCCCAGACCCTGGGCCCAGCTGTCCTACTGTATTTTTCCCGGGAGGGGTTTGAGGAGTTGATTTTTCGTCAACCCCAGCTGGCGATGAACATGTTGGCCACTTTGTCTCAGCGTCTGAGGCACTTTGCCGATGTGATAGAAGATTTATCGCTGAAGGAAGTTTCAGCCCGGCTGGCAAGGTATTTGCTGGTGCAATCGAAGGAGCAACACAGTAATGTCGTAAACTTGAGTATCCCCAAAAGTGCTCTGGCCAGTAGTTTGGGGACTATTTCAGAAACCCTGTCCCGCACCTTTGCCCGTTTGCGGGAGTTTGACATCATCAATGTGGATCGCAGGCGAGTGGAGATTCTCGATCCCGAGGGTCTGGCGGCGATAGCTGCCGGCGAAAAGTTATTGTAAGGTGTCATATTGAAAGGACTCCTTCCTGCCGTGGGGAATGTGTGACTGATTTCCCTAGGTATGGAGGAGTCCTACTATGTATTTCAAAGGAGATTGGGAAGAGAGTCAAAGGCGCTGGGAAGCTTGGTGGGAGCATGAGGTAATCGATCGGGTGGTGGTCGCGGTCAAGGCACCCCGGGATCAACCCCTTCCCCACGAACCGGTACCCGAGATTGGTACTGACTGGCGGCGAATGTGGACCGATCCAGAGTACCTGCGGCTGAAGCATGAGGCAATCTTTGCCCAGACCTTCTATGGCGGAGAGGCCTTGCCTCTGTGGTGGATCAATTTGGGGCCGGGGATTATGGCTACTTACCTAGGAGTTGAGCCGGTCTTTGCTGAGTCAACGGTTTGGTTTGATCAGGATCCGCTGATTGCCGATTGGGAGGAACCACCCCCGGTGGCGGTGGATGAGGGTAATCCCTGGTGGCAACTTACCCAGGAACTAGCCCAGACTGCGATAGAAGACGGGAGGGATCGATATATCGTCGGAACTACAGACCTGGGCGGTCCCTTGGATATCGTGGCTTCTCTGCGGGGTACCAGTGCGCTGCTGATGGACCTTATCGATCATCCCGATGCCGTTAGGGATTACAGCCGGCGGATCCTTGAGGTTTGGCATCAATACTACGAACTCCTCGACGAACAAATTCGCCGGGTACAACCAGGCTCCTCGGCTTGGCTGGGGCTGTGGTGCGAGGATACCTGGTATCCGGTTCAATGTGATTTTTCTGCTATGATTTCGCCTCAGATGTTTGCTGAGTTTGTCCTGCCGGACTTGGAGTATCAGTGTCACAGGTTACAGCTGTCCATCTATCACCTCGATGGCCCCGGGCAGATACCCCATCTGGATCTGATCCTGGCTATCCCGGAATTGACGGGAATCCAGTGGGTCCCCGGTGATGGAGAAGCTCCCGTGGATAGCCGCAAGTGGCTGCCAATCTACCACCGAATCCAGGCCGCCGGGAAAAACTTGGTCCTCAATGGTGTTCGGAAGGAAAACATCCCCTGGCTGCTGCAGGAGCTAAAGCCGGAAGGGTTGTATCTGAGCCTTTCCTGTGAAACCCAAAGGGAGGCCGAGGAGGTGCTCCAGCTGTGCCAGCTGTGATCAGTGTGGTCTTAGAGGTGGACTTGTACCACATCTCGGTCCAGCTTGGCGATACACACCGATAACTTCTTGTGGATATCGGCCCCGTCGGCAGGCAGGGCCCCTTGAATCTGTCGGGCCAGGTCGATGGCTTTGCGGCACACACTGACAAAGTCCCCTTCCGAGATCGGGTATTGCTTCAACAGGTTGCGCATCGACATGCCTCGGGCCCAATCGGCCACCACTTGACCAATTTGCGGTTGAATGGAGATCTCTGCTTGCAGTTGGCGCAGGTGGTCTGCCTGCCGGATACGATCGATGACCAGCGATACCGCCGGCAGCCAGTTTTGAGCCTTCGTTTGACGCAACTGGTCTTCCGGTTTTCTTTCGTAGACGATGGCCGCCAAGAGGGAACAGATTTCTTCGGGCTTGAGCCGATTCAATACCCCTTGGAACAATAGCTCTGTGACCAGGATTTCTTGGACGAAAATCCCGCGACAGGTCTCGCCTCGAGGGGTGAGTTTCTGGTCCGATACGAAGTTGAGCTCCCTTAACAGCGCTAGCTTTCCGTCAAAGTCTTCCTTGAGCAGGGTGACGGGGTCCAGCTCGCCGCTGGCTGAAATGTGGTCGCCTTGGCGATATTGATAGGCCGCCAGGGTGTTGGCAAAGAGAGCTTCGATTTCACTGGGAGTAAATCGAGCCAAGAGATTAACTACTGTATTAAAACGTAGGGCTACCTTGCTGGTGATGGCTTCCAGTTTGGTATCCTCCCAATCCGGTAGGGCTGCTCCCTGGACTTCGGAGTCGTTGACCAGGGTAATTACCGTACCTTGCCGATCCAGACCCCGTCTTCCCGCCCGTCCAGCCATTTGGAAGTATTCCTGTTGGGTCAACAGCCGTCGCCGCTTGCCATCGAATTTGTAGAGGGAATCAAAACAGACACACTTCACCGGCATATTGACACCTACGGCAAAGGTCTCCGTCACGTAGAGTACCCGCAGCAGCCGTCGGGACAGGAGCTCTTCCACGATTTCCTTGACAATGGGAAGAAGGCCGGCGTGGTGCACTCCAATTCCCCGGGACCATTGGGCTTGCAGCTGATTCAAGTTGGGGATATCGTCGCGATTGATACCCCGATCCTGGATAGTTCGGCGCACGGTAACTTCCACGGCTCGCTTTTCCTGGGGCTTGAGGAAATTGACGGAACGGGCTAGCTGCTCGGCCCTGGCTTCACATCCCCGGCGACTAAAGACAAAGTACAGGCAGGGCAAGAGACGCTGGCCAATGACGTAGTTGATCAAATCCAGGTGGTGGGAGCTGCCAAAGGACTGGTGCCAACCCCGTTCCCAATACCGGTCCTCCACCGGGATGGTGCCTGCCTTGGGATCAAATTCATCGGAGGCAAAGTGGGCCACCAACTCCCTGTGGGTGACGGGCTGGTTATCCCCGGTGAAGTACAGGTGCTGCAGGGGAACGGCCCGCTGATCATGACTGACCACGGCAATGGGTCGATGCACCCTTTCTATCCAGTTAGCGATCTCGGTGGCATTAGGGATCGTCGCCGATAGTCCCAGAATCCCCACGGATTTTGGCAGCAACAAGATCGCCTCTTCCCACACAGTACCCCTTTCTGGATGGTCCAGGTAGTGGATTTCATCGAAAACAACCCAGCCTAGTCCATCGGGTAGTCTGTCTTGCATCAACATGTTCCGCAGGACTTCCGTGGTCATTACTACCAGACTGGCATTGTTGTTTTCAGAGACATCCCCGGTGACAATCCCCACCTGGTCCCGGCCAAACTGGCGGGAAAACTCCTGGAATTTCTGGTTAACCAGCGCTTTGATGGGCGCGGTATAGATCAATCTTCCCCCTGCCTTTAGGGTCATATCTACTAAGTAGTCTGCGATCAGAGTTTTTCCGGTACCTGTGGGGGCACAGACCAGGAGAGAGGTGTCCTTGCGCAGGTACCAGACGGCTTGGCGTTGAAATTCATCGAGTACCAAGCCCCGGAACTGATAGAGCAGATCGCTTTGGGATCTATTCCTCTTCTTTCTTTTCTTAGGCAATTTAACTACTCCTTCGACAGTCTACATGTCATCTTAGTTTGCGATATCAGAAGCAGAATCCTGCAGTGGGATTCTCCGGCAACGGAGGTCCCTCCAGGGGCGAGAAAGAAGGAGGCTAAGGGAGAGCCAATAACATATTAAGAAGGCTAACAACTTGTTTGGGAGGGAGGAAGGCGTTTTCCTGAGGCCAAGGGGAGAGCGCCACAGCAATGAAAATATCCTTTACAACTTTGGGTAATCCCAATTGGACTTGGGAACACACCCTTGAGCAGGCCCAGGGGATGGGTTACGACGGCATTGAGATTCGGGGCGTCGAAGGTGAGATGAACCTGCCCAAGGCTCGTCCCTTTCTGCCGTCGAATCTGTCCCAGACCAAGGCTCAGCTGGGGGATTTGGGTCTAACCGTCTGCTGTTTGGGAACTTCCTGTCGCTTTGATGACACCGACGGGGTGGCGGCCAATATCGATCTAGGCAAAGCCCACATCGATTTAGCTGCTGAGCTAGGTTGCCCCTATATTAGAGTCTTCGGGGACAGAATTCCATCGCCGGACCTGCGGCCCAAGATCGTAGAGCAGGTGGCCGGAGCCTTGGTCAAACTGGCTGACTACGCCCGGGGAACAGGGGTTACCGTGCTGCAGGAAACCCACGGCGACTTTTCCCGCAGCGAGGATATCCTCGAAGTAATGACTCTGGTCCAGCGGGATGAAGTCAAGGTTTTATGGGACATCCACCATCCCTATCGCTTCTTTGGTGAGCAGCCGGAAGAAACCTGGGAGCGGTTAGGTTCCTACGTCGCCCACACCCATTGGAAGGATTCCCGGGGGACTAAGGAGGACTTCCAGTACTGTCGCATCGGCGAAGGCGACGTACCGGTTAAGGCTGTTCTCAAGCTGTTGAAGGATAACGGATACGCCGGCTGGTTGTCTCTTGAGTGGGAAAAACAGTGGCACCCAGAGCTGGAGGAACCGGAACTGATCTACCCCCATTATCTCAAGACAATGCGGGATTATTGGGAAGAGGTGTAAGAAAACTAAGGCAGAAGGCTATAGGCCCTCTGCCTTATCTAATGGTTCTTTGTGCCCCTCTATGGCAACGCGGGCTTTTGGATCTGGAGGCGATCCGCCAGCAGGGGCCATAACTGCGGGAACATGCCGTAGACATTCCACAGGCTGATGCCGGCTAGTTGATACTCTTCTGCGGTCTCCAGTTTGGCCTCGATACTGCGGGCATCCTCTAGCCAAACCTCTCGCTCTTGCCCGT
This sequence comes from Bacillota bacterium, assembly GCA_012727955.1. Classification (NCBI taxonomy): domain Bacteria; kingdom Bacillati; phylum Bacillota; species Bacillota bacterium. Next base: position 34,174 of record JAAYGB010000042.1, on the reverse strand, counting down.
CGATGGTATAACGGTAAAAGGGGGATTGGGCCACTTCGTCGTACTGGATAGGCACTCCTTGATCGATGGTTTGCCGGACTGCTTCCTGGACGGAGAAGGTGCGAGCTCGGGTTCCCTGCACCCAGGGAATGGCCCAATCTCGGGCATAGACAGGAACTCCCATCCAGATTTTCTCCGGGGGAATTTCGGTAACCGCGTAATCCAATACCCTTCTTACTTGGTTCAGGGGGGCAATGGCCATGGGTGGTCCTCCTTGCCAACCCCATTCATAGGTCATTAAGACCACATAGTCAGCGATTTCCCCGTGGGCAGGGTAATCGTGGGCTTCGTAGAGAAGACCTACTTGGTCGGCGCTGACCTTGGGAGCGAGAGCGCTGGTCAGCAGGAGTCCTTCGGGCTCTAGAGCCGCCCTCAGGTTACGCATGAACTGATTGAAGGGTTCCCGATCTTCGGGAAATACGTACTCAAAGTCAATGTTGATTCCGACATAGCCCCGGGTCAGCATCTCCGTTACCAGTTGCTCGATGAGATTCTGCTGAGCCTCTGGGTTGTTGAGAATCTCATGGGCCCGCTGGGAATTGAAGCCTGCCCCGACGATATTGGTTAAAGTCAGCAAGGGTCCGATCCCTTGAGCCAAAGCAGCTTCAATGGCCGGTCGGTCATTGATGGTGTTTAAGGTTCCATCGGGTTGGAATGTATAGCTGAAGATCGACAAATAGCTGAGGGCATAGCCGATTTGATTAACCCGTTCTCGGTCCGGCGCGCCCTGGGCGGTGATATATCCGTTGACAATTGCCGGATAGCCGTCGCCTCCGGGGACCGGTGGCGGCGTGGGAGCGGGAGTGTCCCTTGGGGGAATCAGCAGGGTCTGTCCCGGGTAAATCAAACTGGGATCGGCTAGGTCGTTGAGTTCGATAAGATCGGAGAGGGAAACTCCAAACCTTTGGCTGATAGACCAAAGAGTGTCCCCCGGCTGAACCACGTAGGTGGTTGGCTCCGGGGGTGGTGCCGCTCCGGGAATGATCAGCACTTGGCCGGGGAAGATGCGACTGGGGTCCGGTATGTCGTTAAGGCTGAGGATATCCTCAATAGTGACGCCAAAGCGGCGGCTGATGGCCCACAGAGTATCTCCCGGCTGTACGGTGTACTCAAAGGTTGGTGGCTGCGGCTCATCCTCCGTCGGGATCAGGAGAGTCTGCCCCGGAGTCAAGCGATCGAGATATGGTGGGTCGTTCAAATCGATTATTCTCTGCAGCGGGACGCCAAATCTTTGGGCGATGGCCCATAGGCTGTCTCCAGGCCTGATTTCATAGATCTGCAGCAAAGCTACACCTCCCAAAGGGTGACAAGGTAGTTAACTTCACTGCATTATATGGACTTTGCTCCTATTTGGTCACCGCACTTTCGGTCCCGCAGGTGAACTACCTCTCGAGCAGGTAGCGGAAAAACCGGTCTGGATTATTGAGAAAGTCTCGGGTGAGTCGAACGGAGTCCACGTCGTCGAAGGCAGTGACCTGGGGTGGAAGGGAGTCAAAGCTGTAGATTTTGGCATTGGGATAGGCCATCAGCAGGGGAGAATGGGTGGCAATGATAAACTGGCTGTCCTGCTGCACCATTTCCGATAGTAGACCCATGAAGGCTAATTCCCCATTGAAGGAAAGGGGCGTTTCTGGTTCATCGAGGAGATACAATCCCCCTGGAACAAATCGGGCTTGAAATACCTTAAGAAAGGTTTCGCCATGGGAATTGGCGTCAAGATCGGTGCCGTAACGTTCTTCCCAAGCATACAAGGACTTGCGATAGGGGGCTCGGGCCAGGGTCAAGGCCAGCTGGGAACGGCCTTGGTATCGAGCATCAACGGCCTCTAGTTCCTCGAGCATCGCTGCTCGCTCCTGGGCCAATCGCCTGGTAAAACCGAAAAAAATCCTCGGCTCGGAGGAAGAAGCCCCGTTGCGGTCGCCGGTTCCACACCATCTGCAGATACTGAGCAAATTGGCGGTGGTTGGCCAGCGTCGGATCGGTGTTGAGATCTTCGCTGCCGATAGTAACTAAGTTGGCGGCTATGGCCATGGCTTCCAAAAGCGTTGACTTACCGGAGCCGTTGTCACCGACGAAGATGGTTACGGGGCAGTCAGTTTCCAGGGAGTCAAGGAGCTGCACTACCGGCAGGTTGAAGGGGAACTGATCCTGTAACTGTTGGGGAATGGGCTTCTTCTTGACGGCGCGAAGGAAGTTCACCGGGATTCACCTCATAGTTGGCAAATTTGTATTCTAATATCCAAACTATAACATATTGGTAACACTAAGGACAACAAGACCCAGTAGCAGCGAAGCCCTGGGTCCTCTCTTTGCAGGAGGGGTGTCGTGGGTGTTGAACTATTACTGGGGTGAAAGTTGGAGGTGCCTAGATGCTTCAGGCAAGAAGGATGGGGCCCATAGCCCTTCTATTAATTCTGTTGGTAACAATCAACTTCATGGGCGGCCTGGGTCGGGCTCAGGCCAGTTCTGGCCAGGAGCGCATCGCTGATGGGGCCAAAGTCCTCAAAGAGATGCAGATGCAAAGCGATGTGCAGATGCTCCTTGAGCTTTTGCAAAGGGCTGAAGGGGTGGCCATTTTCCCCTCGGTGGTCAAGGCTGGGTTGATGCTCGGGGGCCAATACGGAGAGGGCCTAGTGATGCGCTACGATGCTGGGACAAAGACCTGGTATGGCCCCAGTTTTGTCACGCTTAAGGGTGTATCCTATGGAATGCAATTTGGATTGCAGTCCACGGCTTTGGTTCTAGTGATCACCAACGAGCAGGGAATGGACAGCTTTCTTCGGGGCGATAAGGTTACCTTGGGCGGAGACTTGTCGGTGGCTGCCGGGCCCTTGGGACGCCGGGCGAGCCTGGGGACAGACCTGGACCTGAAGGCCTCGATTTACAGCTACTCCCTGAGCAAGGGCATCTTTGCTGGGATTTCCCTCGATGGTTCTGCTATAACCGTCGATGAAGAGCTCAATGACGAATTTTGGGGAGAAGCTTTGACTGCCAAAGAGATACTGAGCAACAAGACCACTCCCACTGCACAACCCTTGATTGCTGAACTGGAAACCATGTTGAACCAGTAGTCGGTACAAAAATGGTCGCCCAGGGACTATACTAGGGATAGCCGTTGTTGGGTTTCTTGTGGGAGGTTATTTAGATGAAGAAAAGTCCCAAGGATACCAAAGTGGTAGTGGGAATGTCCGGGGGAGTGGATTCCTCGGTAGCCGCTCTGCTCTTGAAGGAGCAGGGCTATGATGTGATTGGTATTTTCATGAAGAATTGGGATGATACCGATGAATTTGGGGTTTGTACCGCTGACGAAGACTACTATTATGTGCGGCGAGTATGCCAAACCATCGGTATTCCTTACTATACAGTGAATTTTGAAGATGAGTATGAAGAGAAGGTGTTCCAGTACTTTTTGGACGAGTATCGGGCGGGAAGGACTCCGAATCCCGATGTGATGTGCAATCGCGAGATTAAGTTTGGAGAGTTTTTGCAGAAGGCTCTACAGTTGGGGGCCGATTACGTGGCGACGGGACACTACGCCCGTTTGGAAGAGTGCAAGGACGGAATTCGGTTGCTGCGGGGAGTCGATGACAACAAGGACCAAACCTATTTTCTCTACCTGCTTAACCAGGACCAATTGTCCCGGGCGATGTTTCCCATTGGCCACCTTCCGAAAAGACGGGTAAGGGAGTTGGCCCAAGAGGCGGGCTTGCCTACGGCAGCGCGCAAGGATAGTACTGGAGTGTGTTTTATTGGCGAGAGAAACTTCAAGGAGTTTCTCAGCAACTACTTGCCGGCTCAACCCGGAGAGATTAGGACCTTGACCGGTGAAGTGGTGGGCAAGCATGATGGATTGATGTTCTACACCTTGGGGCAGCGCAAGGGCTTGGGGATTGGTGGTGGCTTTGGAGTGGACAACCAGCCCTGGTTTGTGGTGGATAAGGATTTGGCCAGCAACGTTTTATATGTTGCCCAGGGCAATGACCACCCGGCGCTGTATTCTGCTGGACTGTTGGCCACTAACGTCCACTGGATTGCCGGCCAAGCGCCGGATTCAGTGTTTCGGTGTTCCGCTAAGTTTCGTCATCGTCAGCCTGATCAGGAGGTTACGGTCCACCTTCAGGCCGATGGCAACTGTATCCTGGTCTTTGACCGACCGCAACGGGCGATTACTCCCGGACAAGCGGCGGTGCTGTATCAAGGAGAGGTTTGTTTAGGTGGAGGAACCATTGAGCGAGCATACCGAGAGAAGGAGCAAATCCCAATAGGAGGAGAGGTCCATGTATAAGTTCAACGGTTTGGGCATGGGACTGGGGAGTTTAGCCCGGCTGTCCTACGCCAAGACTCGGTCCATCAGCGCGGAAAACTTCACCGGGGAAAAGGGCAAGGGAGGGATGGCCACCGAGGGCACCGGAGCCAACGCCGCCAGGGATTTAGGACAGGGATGGAAGGTATCACCGTCTATTAGCATTCCACCCCATGAGACAGTCACCTTGGCGGAAATTGAGGGGCCGGGGGCGATTCAACACATCTGGATGACCACCTTCCCGGGCAATTGGCGCAAATTAGTCCTTCGCTTTTACTGGGACGATGAGGAAAACCCATCGGTGGAGACTCCCTACGGTGACTTCTTCGCCAACGGCTGGTGTCAGCGGTGTAACGTCAATTCCTTGCCGGTGGCGGTGAATCCCGCCGGGGGTATGAATTCCTACTGGGAAATGCCTTTCCGCAAGTCGGCGCGGATTACCATTGAAAGCCTCAGCGATGAACCCGTCATTCTATATTACCAAATCGACTACACCCTGACCGATGTTCCCGAGGACATGGGCTATTTCCATGCCCAATGGCGAAGGAGTAACCCCTTGCCCTACAAGGAAGTCCACACCATTTTAGATAACGTCAAGGGCCATGGACATTATGTAGGCACTTATATCGCCTGGGGCGTCAACAACAACGGTTGGTGGGGTGAAGGCGAAATCAAGTTTTACCTCGATGGCGACAAGGATTGGCCCACGATCTGCGGAACGGGAACGGAAGACTACTTTGGAGGCGCCTGGAACTTTGAGCATCCCAAGGGCGAGTACGGTATCTACTCTACCCCCTTCTTGGGATTGCCCCAGGTGATTAAACCCGATGGACTCTATCAAAGTCAGCAGCGCTTTGGCATGTATCGCTGGCACATTATGGATCCCATTCGTTTTGAACAGGATTTGCGGGTCACAATTCAGGCTCTAGGATGGCGTTCCGGCGGTCGCTATCTGCCGCTGCAGGACGACATCGCCTCGGTAGCCTTCTGGTACCAAGCTGAGCCCCACGTGCCCCATCCACCGCTTCCCGATAGAGACTACCTGGAGGTCATTTAGCCCCGTCCCAGGCTAAACTGATAGGAATTGCTGCCTGAGTCGGTGACAGGATGTTGTATACTGACAATAAGTTGCTAGTCAAGTTGCACCCTGGGCAGCAATACGGAGGGGTAGATATGGGCGAAAAAAGGACAAGATGGATAGTAATGGGAGCCTTGGCCCTAGTGCTCTTGGCTCTCATTCTCTGGGAGGCAGGTCCCAACTGGCTTCGCCGCTCCGTCGATGAGCCGGTGGAGCAAGAGGTTGAGTTAACCCTGTACTTTACCAATTCCGATGCCACTGGATTGGCCCCGGAAAAACGTACAGTGATTAGGAAAGATCAATCCTTGCCGGAGTTAGTAGTTAACGAATTGATTAAGGGTCCCACGGAGCCGGGATTGGGACGAACCATCCCCGAGGGAACCAAACTCCTTAGCGTTGAGGTTCGAGACGGGATTGCCTACACGGATTTTTCTGCCGAGATGCAGACCAATCACTGGGGCGGTTCCACCGGTGAAACGATGACGCTGTTCTCGCTGGCTAACTCATTGTCGGAGCTGGAGGGAGTGCGGGGATTCTTTCTCTTGATTGAAGGCAAGCCAGTGGAATCCCTCGCAGGACATTGGACCACCGATGTTCCCTTTGAAAGGGACGAAAGCAAGATTCAGCCATAGAGACCAGTGGCAAAGATGAATAGGGAAGAATCACCCCGTCGAGTATCGACGGGGTGATTGATGTCCCGACCATATCCCCCCGTTTTCCTGGATACTCCTTAAGAAGGGTTTAGTTGGTATAACAGCGAATGATGTTGCAGACCTAATCTTCATAATGGAAGGATGTTGTTTGTGGCCAGTAAGGTTTGGTTCATTCCCGTCAAGGACGGTGAAAGTCGGGAGTCCATTGCTGCCAAAGCTCGGCGGGTAGTGAAGGCAGCAGGAGCCTATGATATTGTCAATCCCGGTGAATATGTTGGGGTCAAGATGCACTTTGGTGAACAAAGGGGCGTCGGTTTCATCAAGCCCGAGTACATTCGACCCCTGCTGGATGATCTGAAGGCAGCCCAGGGGAAGGTGTATTTGACCGATACCAACACTTTGTACAAGGGACGCAGATTTAACTCGGTAGATCATTTGATGCAGGCCTACGACAATGGTTTTACCCCGGACAAGGTGGGCGTTCCCGTTATTATTGCCGATGGACTTCTATCGAAGAACTATACGCAAGTAGAGATTGAAGGCAAGTACTTTACCAGTGTTAATATTGCCAACGACTTTCTCCATGCCGATGTAGTATTTGTTCTGTCCCATCCCACTGGTCACGTGGCTGCGGGCATGGGAGCCGCCATCAAGAATGTGGCCATGGGTGCCGCCAGCAGAAGCGGCAAACAAATGCAACACTCCGACATCCAACCGGAAGTGGATCGAGAGGTCTGTACTGCCTGTGGTCTCTGCATTAAGTGGTGTCCCGTGGAAGCTATTTCCATGGTAGAGGGCAAGGCCCAAATTGATCTTGAGGTCTGTTATGGTTGTGCAGAGTGTCTCACTACCTGTAAGTTTGACGCCATTGAAAACAAAGGCGAGGGTAGCACCCAGAAGCTGCAGGAAAAAATGGCTGAGTTTGCCTACGGCGCCCTCAAGGAGAAGGAGGGCAAGATGTTCTTTGCCAATTTCCTGATTCACGTTACCAAGAACTGTGACTGTGACAGTCGCGCTCAAGAGAAGGTAGTGAGCGATATTGGGATCTTGGCCTCCTACGATCCGGTAGCCATTGACCAAGCTACTGTAGACCTTTTGACCAAGGCCCATGGTGGCGATTTGCTCCAGGAGCTGTGGCCAGAGAACGATTACAATTTCCAAATCGCCCATGCTGAAGGGTTAGGTCTGGGAAGTCGCGAGTACGAGCTAATTCCTGTTGATGAGGACTAACAAAGGGATATAGGTTATTGCGAGGTGGGTCTATTAGGCTCGCCTCGCTTTTTTGTCACCAAAGGACCATCGACACATATCATGTAGGGAACAAACTCTTAGGTACCCGATCCTATATCAGGCGGAAAGGAAGTGTTGTCGATGGTGATGTGGTCACAGGTCCCGCCCTGCCCGGGAGGACGGCTGTACACAATTCGGTCGGGAGACTCCATGTGGGCCATCGCCCGGGAATTTGGCATACCTTTGGCAGACTTGTTAGACGCCAATCCCAACGTTGATCCCGCTAATTTGGTGGTGGGCAGTCAGATCTGTCTTCCGGGAATCGCTCCCGAACCCGACTGCCCCGGGGGACAGTTGTATACCATTCGCGCAGGAGATACCTTCTACCAATTGTCTCGACGCTTTAATGTTTCCCTCGATGATTTGCTGGCAGCCAACCCTGGGGTCGACCCCAATCGGTTACAGGTGGGTCAAGTCATCTGCATTCCTGGGATGGCTCCGCCGCCCAAGGAGTGTCCGGGTATACTGTACACCATTCGCAGCGGGGATACTTTCTATTCCCTGGCCCAACGGTATGGCGTCACAGTGGATTTGATTATCCAATACAACCCCGGTATTGATCCAATGCGTTTGCAGGTGGGTCAGGTAATCTGTATTCCCACGGAGGTAGGACCTCCTCCAAGCCCCGAACGCCGGTGTCTGGTGCTGACAGTTTCTGAGCTGGAGGCAGTGGCCGACGTCGAGGCCTGGGTACTGCTCAATGACGTCGATGATACGGTGATTGGCATCATGGATAATGCTCCGGCTCCTGAAGAGCTCGATGGCGATGCGACTCAGTATGTATTGTGGCTGGAGGATGCAGCGGGCGATTACATTTCTGGGGCTATGAGCCTTGTCTCCGGTGGACTGTACGTGGGGAGGATAGAAACGGAAAATCCCAGCACCAGCTTCGTGGCCGTGGAGATCACTGCCGAGCCCGACATTATTGGCGACGAACCAGGCAATATCCCAGTGGCCAGTGGAGTTATTCCAAACAATATGTAAAAAGGAGAGGTGTTCGTTAGTGGCGCACAGGCTAGGCAGTCGGGTTCGCATCGATGGGATGCGAAGCTTTGACTGCCTAGGCGTGTTGTCGTGGGAAATGTCGGTTAGATTCCCGGCGCTATATTGGAGCCGTGATTGAGGTCGGTAGAATCCGGTGCGGCTCGGCTGATTTGCTGCTCTTGGCCGAGGAAATCAAAGAGATCTGGGGTTAGGGCCTGACTCCAACGATATAAAGCGGCAAATATTGGGGCTAGTCCTAGAAACAGTGATGGCGCTATCGTCCCCCAGGGGAGGGTGTAAGCCAGCCCCCGGGAGGATAACCACAGGCGGCCTATACCTACGGAGCCCGCCAGTCCAAGGACCAGTCCGAAAACCCAACCTAAGCCGCCGCAGAGAGCAGCTACTGCTAGGGGACGAAACAGCGAGGGACCTAAGGAATGGTAGTACACTTTGGCCAAAGCCTGCTCCGTTGCCAGTAGGGCACTCTGGGATCTGCTGGCCCAGGATAAACCAATGGTCATCAGTGCTAGTAAGGTAACTAGACTCATGGGCAGGGCTAGACGGTAGGTTCGCATCCGTTCGTGCTGTAGGTGTTGAAAGTACTCCGGTGACAGGATTCGAATCAGTCCATGGCCCGCTAAGACCGCCTGCAGTTCTTCTGCCAATTGCCTAGCCTCCATTTCCGGGGAGTGTACCAGGAGAACCGGTTCTTGGATCGGCAGACTAGCGACGGTTTCTAAGGTAGCCAATCCAAAGGGGATTGGTCCGGTAACCACTCCCTCTACTAGAAAGGAAAAGGGTTCTTGGTAGGGATTGGCATTCTCGAACTCATCACCGACCCTGAGGTTAGTTGCCGCCAGGAAGGACTCCGGCAGGTACATCCCACCGGGCTCAGAGCCATCTTCTTGGGGCAGGACCCCTTCGGTGGTGCTTCCTGTATGGGCCAACAGGGCCTCGGTATCCTCCGGTGATAGTCCATACACCGGCAAGAGCGCCGTTTCTCCTCCCAACAGCGGGTAGGATAGGTGAGCCACCGCTGCAGGAATCACATCCACCGTGAGCTCGGGCAGCGCGGCGTGAATATCTGAGGGAGTCACTTGCCCCGATATTTCCACCCAGTAATCGGCCCTTGTCTCCAGCCAGGCCTGGGTGACGGGGTTGACGGTCAACAGCAGACTTCCCATTGCGATGAAAGCAACGGCAGTGGCAGTGATCAGCGCAGGCAATAGCAGTGCTTTGGCCCGGCGATTAGCGTACAATCCGAAAGTGAATCTCATTGCATCACCTCCCTGGGTGTTGCTTGTCCTTCATCATTTTTTGGGGTCGTCATCGACATCTTTGGCTCATGGAGCTTGAGTAGCAGAAAATCTTGATTTTCTCCGCAAGGGGGAAGAGCCGCTTCAGTGGTGATGACGATCAGTTTGTGTTCCCTGGCAATTCGCTGCAAGGAGATATATAGTGCTTCGGCATCCTGGGCATCTAATCCACCGGCGGGTTCATATCCCAGCAAGACCTTGGGATTCAGCCTTAGACTTCGACCTACCGCCACTAGCCTTCGCTCCAGGGGAGAAAGCTCATGGGGCATCCGTCTTTCGGGACTATTTACTCCTAACTTCCGCAGTAAAATCTTGGTCCTTTCGATGGTAATCCCGGTGAAATTGACCTCTGGAATAAGGCAGTTCTCCACGGCGGTGAGATAGTCCAGCAGCAGATCGTTCTTAGCTATGTAGCGGAATTTCCTCTCGTGGATTTCCCGACGCTGCTTGGGTTTCATTTGGGAAAAGTTCATGTTGTCGAGGCTGATGGCGCCCTTGGCCGGAAGATCTTCACCGGAAAGCACCCGGAGCAAGCTCTGGCGAATTGCTGGACTTTCGCCATAGACAATGGCCACTTGCCCGGAACTAACACTGAGATCGTATTGTTGGGTGCATCCCATGAGGGTAACCCCGTTCATCTCTAAAGTTGACAAAACCCTGACCTCCCAATGGTGGACGTGTCCATGGTTCACATAAATCTCTATGCTGCATAAGTTAGCATGATGCCTGAGCTCACAGGCTTGACCTTTTACTCTTTTCGGCGCAGGGATAGACCTTTTCCTGCCCTGCTCATCGTAATCTGGAGCTGAAATCCTTTCACCGGCAGCAGCTAAAAGCAGCAACGAATTAGTAACAATTATCGCTATCTAAAGTTCTTGAAGGGGAAAATCGCGGATGGAATCCGGTTTTTCCTGCAAAAACGTCGGGTTTATGCGAAAAGGCATGTTGCAAAGATGTGAAATCGCTATTATTAATAGTAACGACTATTGACAACCAATATCTGGGACTGTATACTTGTAGTACAGTTGGAAGAACTACTTAAATACGGCAGGTTAACCAGGAAGGAAGTCCATCGAGCGCCTCCTCTTTAGGGGCAGGCTTGCGACCTGGACATCTTCAGTCACTGAGAGGTGAGTGAGGGGAAATCATCTATTGCAGAAGGAGGATGGAGCATGGCTGAAATGCAGTACATAAGAGACAACTCGGACTTTCAGAGACCTGTGGAGACTTCGGACGGCTATCGCGAAGAGCTTTCCGATGAAGCCCTTGACCAGTTGGTTGAGAAGTACTATGGCTTGGTTCAATTTCTGGCTCGTAAGTTTGAGGGAAGGGGCGAACCGCTAGATGATTTAGTCCAGGTGGGAATGATTGGTTTGCTCAAGGCGATTCAACGCTATGACTCAAGCCGCGGTGTCAAGTTCGAAACTTATGCTACTCCGACAATCGTGGGCGAGATTAAGCGCCACTTCCGTGACAAAGCCTGGAATCTAAAGGTACCTCGGGGAGTCAAGGACTTAAGTCTGAAACTGCAACAGGCCAAGGCAAGCTACGTCAGTGAGTATGGGCGCACTCCATCCCGTGACGAGATGGCGGAGATACTGGGTGTTTCCAGTGAGAAGATTGAGGAAGCGGATCGGGTAGTCAACAATCGCTTTCCCCTATCCTTGGATGGCACTCTAGGCTCTGGTAACGATGAGGATAGCGGCACCTTCTACACCTATTTAGGTCAAGATGATGAATCCTTCGATTACGTCATCGAAAGTCTCAGTCTGCAGGATGCCCTGGTGTCACTGGACGAACGGGACAAAAAGATCCTATTCCTACGGTATTTTGAGGAATTGTCTCAACAGCAGGTAGGCGAGCAGCTGGATTTATCTCAAATGCATGTGTCGAGACTGGAGCGAAGGGCGATAGATAAATTACGAGAAGCGGCCAATAAGGTATCCTAGGCGGTGGTGACCTAGGCCCATGGGGCAGCAAAGAGTATCTTTAGATTACACAGGCAGGGGGCTACCCCTGCTTGTGTGATCTAGGGGAAGTATGGTAGGCTAGGGGCAACAGAGGAAAGTCCAAGGAAGGTGGCCTAATCATGGGAAACCGACGTCCTTTGCATATCCTAGGATTTACCCTGCTGATTTTCGCTCTGGTAGCCGGTGGGGTCTTGGCCGAAGCGAAGCTGCAGCTGGTGATCAAGCCTGAGCCTGAAGAGCTTACTGTGGAAGTATGGACAGACCGGGGCAAACATGACGCTGATTATTATGTGGGTGAGCCGGTCCGTCTATATGTTCGCACCTCCGATGATGCCTACGTGACCTTGTATTGCGTCATGCCCAACGGTAGGGCGGAGTTGATTTTTCCCAATGCCTATGATCGAGACAATTACCTGCAGGCAGGAGAAACGCTGATAGTTCCCGGGGGAGATTATCGGCTGCAGGTGGTGGGCCCTAGTGGTAGAGAGATAGTGCGGGCGATAGCCACGGAATATCCCATTACCTTTCCTCGGGATTGGTTCTCCCAAGATCGGGATACTCTGCAGAGGCAGATTGAAACTAGGCTCTCTCAGTCGGAAACGCGGTGGGCCACAGATTGGGCTAGTATCAACGTGAGGCAGGGACGCCGGGCCACTGCCACAATCAAGGTGCACTCCTATCAAGAGGGAGTTAGGCTCTATGTCGATGGCCAGTACCACGGAACTTTGCCGGAAACCGTTGAACTGACCCCGGGCCCCCATGAGTTAGTCGCGATGAAGGAGGGGCACCGGGTGAAGGTGCGTCAATTTCACGTCTTCGGACAGGAGCAGAAATCCTGGAGCGTGCGGTTGGAGCCCCTGGGCAAGCCCAACTAGATTTTTCCAGTGTTGACATCGGCCCGTGGGATTGATATATTCAACTTGAACAAAATACATTTAGCGTCTTCGGGGCAAGGTGAGAGGGTTAGTCCCTCAATTCCTGACCGGCGGTGTGACTTGTTGAGTCGAGTCCGCGAGCCATCGATGATGGTTGATCTGGTGTGAGTCCAGAACCGACAGTACAGTCTGGAAGGGAGAAGACAACGGCACAACGCTGGTTTGTTGTGTCCTGTGGTGCATGTGGACCAAGCCTCCGAGGATTTTCGGGGGCTTTTTTGCTGTCCCAATGTCCCGTAAGGCCAGCTTCCAGGAGGAGTTTAGAACATGGATCTGCGCAAAAAGGTGTTTCTTGGCTTGTTGTCGGCAATGGCTTTCTTGTTGATGTTTCTCATCGAGTTTCCAATTCCACCCTTTCCACCCTTTCTCAAGTACGATCCCGGTGATGTTCCCGCACTCTTTGCCACTTTGGCTATGGGCCCCTTGGCCGGCAGCATTGTGCAGTTGGTAAAGGCTGTTCTGTTCTTCTTGTCTGGCAAGTCCACGGCAGGGATTGTCGGAGTGACCGCCAACTTCGTGACGGGAGTGAGCCTGGTGCTGGGCTTCGGTTGGGCCTATCGGGCTATGGCTAAAGCCCGTCTTGGAATCCGCTTTGGAGTGGCCTGCCTGTGTGGTGCCATCAGCATGACCTTTCTGATGGCCCTGGGCAACTACTTCATTTTTCTCCCCTTGTGGGGAGTAACTCAGGATCAGCTCCTGGAGTTTGTGCTTACCATCACCGTTCCCTTCAATCTAGTGAAGGCAATTATTACCACGATTATTTCCTGGGTGTTGTATGCTGCCTTAATCAGTCGGGCCAGTGTGCGATCCTTTTTCCTTCGAGAACTGTAGCGGTTAGTTTATCCTTCTAGTCCCCCAGGAAAAAGGGAAGCCTATCCCGGTGGCGAAGGCCAGATTGGGATGAAATAGGTTGTCCCGAAAACGTTGATGGGGGACTGGTCAATGCGTGTTAATATCCTCTTCAGTCAAGTGGGGCCAATTCCCAAACTAGCAGACCTTTTGGCTAAGGCCTTGGCGGAGAATGGTAACGTACAGGTTACCACCACTCCGGCAGACACCCAAGGAACCCGGCCCATTCCCTGTGCCGCGTATGATTTGGTGATTTTGGGCTGTCCCACCCTGGGATGGCTTGGCGGAAAGCTTCCACCGGATCTATCGGCAGTATTGCCTCGCTGTACCGGTCTAGATGGGAAGACTGCGGCGGCCTTTGTCAACAGCCGGATCCTCGGCTCTGTTAAGTCCCTGCGTACGGCAATGGGGCTTCTGGAAAAACAGGGAGCGATGGTTGAAGATTTTGCTGCCATCGGTGGAGCCGATGATGCCTCCATCTTTGCCGAGAGATTGGTGCGGTTGCTGGAGCGGCGCCGGCAAGGGTAATCCCCTTGGCTAATTTGACCATTGATTTAGCCATAAACAGCGCTATAAGGCCCCTGAGAAAGCCTGGGACACAAGGCATAGTTATGCCCTGTGTCCCATAGTATTTTTAGAACCTATCGTTAAGCAGTGGAGGGGGAGTTGCTGTTGAGGCAGCGGAGGGTCTATTGGCTGCTTGCCGTGGTTGGTTGTGTAGTAGCAGTGATGGTGCAAGGGGCGTGGGGTGCCGGTACCGTAAGCCTCAAGAACGCCACCTGCGAAACGGATCGTGTCTTGTTCTTGACGGAACCGGTGATGACCGGTCGGGATGTCGAGGAACTACAAGCAGGGTTACAGGAGCGTGGCTTTTTTCAAGGAGCGATCACCGGTCGCTTCGATGGGGCTACAGAGGAAGCAGTGAGACGCTTTCAAGAAGAAGCCGGATTGCCTGTCGACGGGCGGGTTGATTCCGACACCTGGGATGCACTGGCTGCATCCTTTGATCGGCCCGCGGTTACGAAGTCAGCTCCGCCCACGGGGGAGTTGATCATCCTAGTGGATATTCCCAAGCGGGAACTGCAACTTTATTCCGATGGTCAGATTTACAAGACTTACCCCATCACCGTGGGCTCCAGCAAGACGCCTTCGCCCATTGGCGAATGGAAAATCGTCCACAAAGACAAGCACTGGGGAGGGGGCTTTGGCACTCGCTGGATGGGAATCAATGTCCCCTGGGGCATCTATGGAATTCATGGCACGAATAAGCCTTGGCACATTGGCGATGCCGAAAGCGCCGGCTGTTTTCGGATGCTCAACCACGACGTGGAAGAGCTCTACGACTGGGTGCCCATCGGTACTCCGGTGATAGCGATAGGTCCGGTAGACCCTGATTTTCCCAAGCGAGTTCTGCGTCGGGGTAACAGCGGGCAAGACGTGGTCTTCCTGCAGCTGGCCCTGCGCAACATGGGCTTTTCTCCCGGGGTGGCCGATGCTCGCTTCGGTCCCGATACAGAAGAGGCCGTCAAGGCTCTCCAGGCACACTACGGGGTGGCCGTCGACGGGATCGCTGGCCCGGATACCTATTACCTCTTGGAGGTGAAGTGATGGATAGAACTAGGTGGTGGGTCTATCTCGGGGGCCTGGTGGCGCTGTTGGCCCTTTTCGTCCTTGGCTGGAGAATATGGTTTCGGCCGGAGATCATTATCGATCCCAGAGCTAAAATCGATGTCAATCAGGACTATCAGTTGGTATTATGGGATGAAATCTTTCCCGCCTCTCCGGAAATAAAGGAGGAACAGGAACGGGCAATTCGCCAGGCAATCCGAGAGTTTCAGCGAGTTTATCCTAATGTCGATGTCGAGCTCAAGTTGTGGCCCCAGGGACAATTGCTGCCGGCCTTGGAGACGGCCATAGCCGATGGGCGGCCACCGGATGTGGTGATGCTGAGCTCTGCCCAGCGGCATCCCTTGCAGTTGCCAATAACCAAGTTTGCCGAGAGCTTGGGCGAGGTGGAGTACTTTGCCCCCGTTTGGGAGCGGATGCAGTTCAATGGTGATTATTGGGCCTGGCCCAGTTGGAGTGAAGTGCGGCTCTTAGCTCTCAACCAACGGCTGTTGGGGAGAAGTTTCCACGATGTGTTGACCGCCGGTGATGGCAGCGAAGGGTATCGAGCCCTTTGCCTTGATCTAACGGGCCTGATGGAAAGGGCTGCCGGCGTTGGCACCCAGCCTGCCCTGGTGCTGCAAGGTGGGACCGGCGAGGCCTTGGCCCTGATCCTAGAGGGTCAAGGGGCTCCCCTTCTTATGGAGGATGGTGTGGTGGGCTGGACCCAGTCGGTGATCGCCGATACCGCCGAGCAAATTTCTCTGTGGTTTTCTCGGAAGGTAATTACCACTGCCGCGGGGGATTTCCTCGAGAAATTCTACACTGGAAACTCACCGATTATCGGGCCGGTGGGCCCTTGGGTGTTGGGTAAAATTCCCAAGCAGCGGTGGTCTAACACCGCTCCTGGTGCTAACGACATTGCCTTCCTTCCCTTTCCCTGTCAGTCCACTTGGGGACCGCCTGAACCCATCGACCATCGGGTCGCGATTTTCCGGCAATCTCCCTATAAAGGAGCAGCTCATACCCGGTTGGCTGCAGACTTTGGCCGGTTGTATGCCAAGTATATGGGAATCTTCTATTCCGTAGTTCGCTACGGTGTGCCTAGCTATCAACCTTTGTTGGGGATTTGGAGCGACCAACTGAAGCTAAGTTCCTTGCAGCAGGCTGGGCTTTTGGCTGCCTGCAGTGGCAGAGCTCGGCCCAGGTTGACGCCTGAATGGGAAGGGCTAGCGAAAAAGCTATTAGATGAAGCGGTACTGCCCGAGGCCACTGCTTTCCTATCCGGTGGGATCTCTGCCCAAGAGTTGGCCGCCAATCTTGCCGATGAAATTGAGCGAGGGGTGCAAAGCCTCAGACAGCAACAGGAGCAGAAACAGCGACACTAGTTGCGCAGATACCTCCCGTGACAGCCCATGGCAGGAAATGATTGTCACAGCGCAGAAGAACCGAAAAAGAAACCAAGACTAGTAGTAAAATAGCGGTTGATTAGTCCCTTAGCCATGGGCCCTGGGGGGAATAATAGGCCCACCCATAGGGAACCGCAGACAGATATCGTGGCAAATCGCCGGTCCTTCCTTGGTGTAACTTCCGGCGATATGGAGGTATGTCAGTATGGGAAAGATGTTTGGCACCGATGGGGTTCGGGGAGTAGCCAACGGGGATCTCACTCCAGAGCTAGCCTTTCAGCTGGGAAGGGCAGGAGCCTGGGTTCTGACCCAAGGCAAGAGCTCCCGGCGGGAGCGCCCCCTCATTGTGATCGGGCGAGATACTCGAATTTCCGGTGACATGCTGGAAGCGGCGATGGTTGCAGGATTTACATCCGTCGGAATAGATGTAGCAAGACTGGGGATTGTGCCTACTCCGGCCGTTGCCTACTTGACCCGGCATCTGGAAGCTGATGCCGGGGTTATGATCTCTGCTTCACACAATCCCGTTCCCGATAATGGAATTAAGTTCTTTACCTCCGACGGGTTTAAGCTACCCGATGAAACCGAGGCGGAAATTGAAGCATTGGTGACTGCTACTTTGCGGGGCTCCGGTGACATCCCTCGTCCCGTCGGTGAGGGAGTGGGGCGAGCCCGGGAATACACGAAGGCCACCGAAGACTATGTCAACCTGCTAATCCAAACCGTTAATCACAGACTAGATGGAATGCGGATCGTGGTTGACTGCGCCAATGGCGCTGCCTTTGAAGTTGCTCCGGAGGTCTTAACCCGGTTGGGGGCAGAGGTAGTGGCAATCAATACCGGCAGCAGCGGTAAGGACATTAACGTCAATTGCGGCTCGACCTATCCTCAGGTCCTTCAGGCCGCGGTCAAGGAGTATGGAGCCGATGTGGGCATCGCCCACGACGGCGACGGGGATCGGGTGATCGCGGTGGATGAGCAGGGCCAGATTGTCAATGGTGACGGCATCTTGGCCATATGTGCCATTGAGCTGATGAGCCGGGGTCAATTGGCGAAGAACACCATTGCCGCCACGGTGTACAGCAATCTCGGCCTCAAGAAGGCCATCGAAAAGCACGGCGGTAAGTTGGTGGTAACGCCTAACGGTGACCGGTATGTTCTGGAGGCGATGCTGCAGCAGGGCTTGGATCTCGGTGGTGAACAATCGGGACATATCATTTTCCTCCGGCATAACACCACCGGCGATGGTGTGCTAACGGCCCTACAGTTGTTGGCGGCAGTGAAAGGGAGAAACCAACCGCTGTCGCAGCTAGCCCAGGTGCTCACCCCCTTCCCGCAGCTCTTGCAGAACATTTCCGTGAGGGACAAACGCTGGGAAGATCGTGAGGTCATTTGCCGGACCATAGAGCAGGCAGAGGCGATGCTGGGAACCGAGGGCAGAATCTATGTGCGAGCATCGGGCACGGAACCGGTGATTCGAGTGATGGGAGAGTCCTCAGACGAGGACTTGCTCCGAGAGGCAGTGGACATGATCAGCAGAGTAATCAAAGCGGAATTGGGGGCAGACCGTTGATTCTCGGGATTGGTACTGACATCATCGAAATCGACCGCGTGGGCCGCGCCTGGACAAGGAAGGGTACTCGGTTTGTGGACAAGATCTGTTCTCCTCGGGAAGCTAAGTACATACTGCGGGGAAATCAGAAGGCGCAGTGGGAGCGAATGGCCGCCCGCTTTGCCGGGAAAGAGGCGGTGATGAAGGCCCTAGGCACCGGCTGGCGACGGGGAGTGGCTTGGCGGGAAATTGAGATCCTCCATGAACCCAGCGGCCGTCCCTATGTCAACCTTCTGGGAAAGACTGCGCAGTTGGCAGAGAAAATGGGGATTAAGACCTTTCATATCAGTATGTCCCACAACGATAGCGTGGCAGTAGCCTATGTGATTGCTCTAGGTGATAGCTAAAGGGAAGTTGGCAAGAAGTGCTTGGGAGTTAGGGCAGAACGGGTGGGGATCATGAAGGTTGTTACTGGCGAGAAGATGCGGGAAATAGACGAGCAGGCGGTACGAACTTTCAAAATACCCAGTGTGGTGTTGATGGAGAATGCTGGTCGGGCGGTGGCCGATCAGGCAGCGGCACTGGTGCCCAAGGGAAAGAGGATTACTATCCTGGCCGGTAAGGGTGGGAATGGCGGCGACGCCTTGGTAGCGGCCCGGTACCTTCACAATTGGGGCTACCAGGTCAAGCTCTTTCTCATGACTTCGCCGGAGCAGCTCAGCGGTGATCCCAAGGCCAATGCCGACATGGTAGTGGCTTTGGGATTGGACTTTGATGTGATCCAGGAGCGGCAGCTGGCCAAACTCAAGGTCAACTTCGCCGCCTCGGAATTGATTATCGATGGCCTGTTGGGAACGGGAGTCTCGGGACGAGTCTCCTCCAGTGTTGAAGAGGTAATTACCTTGGTCAATGAAAGCGCCTGCCCAGTCTTGTCTATAGATATTCCATCGGGACTTGATGCCAAAAGCGGCCGTCCGATGGGTGTTTGCGTGCAGGCAGACTATACGGTTACCTTTGGGGCCCCAAAGTTGGGGATGGTGCAATACCCGGCGATTCCCTTTGTGGGCCAACTGATTATCGCTGACATCGGCCTGCCGCCGTCACTTTTTGACTCCAGTCCCTATCACTTGGTGACTGGAAGCTATGTGGCTGAACACTTGCCGGCACGACCTGCCGATGCACACAAGGGCATTTTTGGGCGCTTGTTCATCCTGGCAGGATCCGTGGGCATGACAGGGGCGGCCAGCTTGACCACCGAGGCGGCTTTGCGTTCCGGTGCTGGATTGGTGACCCTGGCAATACCAGAAAGCCTGAACCCGATTCTGGAGGTAAAACTGACGGAGAGTATGACGATGCCCTTGCCGGAAGAGCCCCAGGGAATAGTAGGGTACCGGGCTAGGGATCGGATCAACCAGTTCCTAAGCCAGTGTGATGCCTGGGCTGTGGGTCCTGGTCTGACAACTCAAGGCGAGATTCCTCACTTGGTTACGGACCTATTAGCGGAGCATTCCATCCCCGCGGTGGTGGATGCCGATGGCCTCAATGGTCTGGCTCAAACCGGCGGTGTTGAGCGATTGGCGGCTCCAGAAAAAACCGTCCTCACGCCCCACCCCGGGGAGCTGGCTCGCCTGTTGCATACGGACATTCCAACTATTCAAGCCGACCGCGTTGAAATGGCCCAGGCCAGTGCCATGTCCTTTGGTACCGTGGTGGTTTTGAAAGGAGCCAGAACTATCGTTGCCGGACCCGATGGTTCCGTCTACATCAATCCCACGGGCAACTCTGGAATGGCCACCGGTGGTTCGGGAGATGCTTTGACTGGGATTATTGCTGCTTTGTTGGCCCAGGGAACTCCAGCCCTAGCGGCGGCTGTCTGTGGTGTGTATGTCCATGGATTGGCGGGGGATTTGGCTGTGAAATTGTGGGGTAACCGCAGCCTAGTACCCTCGGATTTGATTGCCTGCTTGGGGCAGGCCTTTCAAGAGATTGAGACTACAGAATAAGGAAAGATTGTGAGAATCGAAGAAGGTGCTAAGTTTGCCGGAAGATATAATTAGGCCGGCCTGGGCGGAAATTGATCTTGCCTGTATTCGCCGCAATGTTCGGGAAATTAGACGGGGGCTCAAGCCCCAGACACAAATGATGGCAGTGGTCAAGGCCAATGGCTATGGACACGGTGCCGCCCAGGTGGCCGCGACCTGTCGAGATTATGGAGTGGAATGGATTGGCGTTGCCATCGTTGAAGAGGGGATTGCCCTGCGTCGGGCCGGGATTGAGGGGCCGATTCTAGTCTTGGGATTGGCACCGGCAGCCCAAGCGCCCCTGATTGTTGCCAATGGATTGACGGCGACGGTTTGCACCCTGGAGGGAGCCAGGTCTTTGTCCGCTGCGGCCCTGGACCTGGGGACCATCGCGAAGGTCCACGTCAAAGTCGACACTGGCATGGGTCGCTTAGGTATAAGACCGCAGGCGGCCCGAGAGTTCATTAAGACCCTACTGGAGCTGCCGAATTTGGAGGTAGAAGGGATATTTACCCATTTTTCCACCGCGGACGCGGTGGATCGCAGCTACTTTCGGCAGCAGCTGTCAAAGTTCACCGGCGTCCTTGCTGAGCTCCAGCAAGAGGGGATCTCAATTCCCATTGTCCATGGGGCAAACAGTGCCACCGTTGCCGTGGCCCCAGAGGCTGAATTCGATCTTGTTAGGGCGGGTATCTCCCTGTACGGGTTACAGCCCGCCCCGGATATAGTTCAGTTGGATCTGCAGCCTGCTCTCAGTTTAAAGGCCAGGGTCTCTTATGTGCATCGAGTTCCGGCGGGAACGGGGATCAGCTATGGGCGCCGCTATATGACTGAGAGGGAAACCACCATTGCCACCATTCCAGTGGGATATGCCGATGGTTACTCACGGCTGTTGAGTAATCGGGCGGAGGTATTGGTGCGGGGTCGAAGGTATCGGATCAGCGGAACTATCTGTATGGACCAATGCATGATCGATGTGGGCGATGATCCCATTGAGATCGGCGACGAAGTGGTCCTGATCGGCAGACAAGGTGATGAGGTTATCTCCGCCGACGAGTTGGCGGGGATTATGGGAACGATTCACTACGAAATTGTGTGTCTCATCAGTGAACGAATACCCAGGATATACCTGGGATGAGTTAAGGGAATGGCCCTTCAATCATGGTATTGAAGGGCCATAACCGTTAGAAAATGCCTAGGTACTGATCCACTTCCCATTGGTGGACTTGAGTGCTGAAGACCTCCCATTCGATGGTCTTCGCGTCAACAAATCGCGAGAGGATGTGCTCTCCCAGTGCGGCGCAGACCACTTCGTCCTTCTTGAGCTCCGTTAAGGCCTCCCAGAGGTTGCGGGGCAGATTTCTGATTCCCGCTGCTGCTCTGGTCTCTGGGCTCATCGAGTAAATGTTACTGCTCATGGACTCTGGGGGCTCGATTTTGTTCTTGATGCCGTCGAGACCCGAGGCAATGGTAACGGCTAAAGCCAGATAAATATTGCATGAGGGGTCTGGAGAACGCAGTTCCACTCTGGTGCCCTGTCCGCGACTGGTGGGAACACGGACCAGGGCGCTGCGATTTTGCGCAGACCAGGAGATATAAACTGGGGCCTCGTAGCCTGGAACCAGCCGCTTGTATGAATTAACCAAGGGATTAGTAATGGCAGTGTAGGCCGGCGCATGTTTCAAGAGACCGCCGATGAAATACAGCGCGACATCACTGAGTTGGTACCTTCCCATGGGATCGTAAAAGGCATTGACACCATCACGATAGAGGGAAATGTGGGTGTGCATTCCCGAGCCTGCCACGCCAAAGACCGGTTTGGGCATGAAGGTGCAGTGCAATCCATGCTGCCGGGCAATGGCCTTCGTAACGAACTTCAATGTTGCCACCTTATCGGCAGCGGTCAACGCGGTATCGTAGCGGAAGTCAATTTCGTGTTGTCCCGGAGCGACCTCATGGTGGGAGGCTTCTACTTCAAAGCCCATCTGTTCTAGGGCCAAGACCATATCCCGGCGGGCATCTTCCCCTCTGTCCACGGGTCCGAGGTCAAAATAACTGGCTTCGTCGTGGGTAATGGTTGTGGGTTTTCCATCTTCTCCCAGGAGAAAGAGGAAGAATTCCGCTTCCGGTCCCACCTGGACATCGTATCCCATGTCGGCAGCTTCCTTCAGTACTCGCTTCAGGGCTCCCCGGGGATCCCCAGGGAAGGGTTTGCCGTCGGGGGTGTAGACATCACACATCAGTCTGGCCACCGCGTGTTCCTTGGGTCTCCAGGGGAACAACGCAAAGGTGTTAAGGTCCGGCCTGAGATTCATATCCGACTCCTCGATGCGAGCAAAGCCTTCTATGGAAGAGCCGTCAAACATAATTTCGTTGTTCAAGGCCCGTTCCAACTGACTAACGGGAATCGCCACATTCTTGACAATGCCGAGAATGTCGGTAAACTGCAGGCGAACAAATTGGACATTATTCTCCTTTGCCAACCGTAGGATGTCCTCTTTTGTTTTCATAATGACATGTCCCCCCATCATTAAGGTCATAATATGGGCCTAGTTTACGCAAGAGCCAGGGCCCTTGTCAAGTATATGTCAGGTTTTTGTGGAGATTGCCTGTTAACTAAAAGGGAGATAAACTAGAGGCGAGAGGGAAAGAGAAAACTGGAAGACTAGAGGGAAAGAGAAAACTGGAAGACTAGAGGTGTGATCTATGGATGCAAGGAAAACGGCAGATAGAATAGTGCAGTGGTTGCAGGAGCATAAGGAGCAGGCCAACGCCAAGGGATTTGTCGTGGGGTTGTCGGGAGGAGTGGATTCCGCGGTGGCCGCTGCCTTGGCCAAGCTTGCCTGTCCCGATGGGATGTTGGCGATAATTATGCCCTGTTACAGTGATCCTCAGGATGCCAAGGATGCAATGCTTACGGCGGAGGCGTTACAGATACCGGTCAAGACCGTTGACCTGGGGCCGGTGTACGATGCCCTTTTTGCCCAGGCAAATCTGGATCCTGAGGCAGTGCCCTTGCTGGCTCGAGCCAATGTGAAGCCCCGATTGCGAATGGTCACCGCGTACTTGCACGCGGCTCTGTCAAATTACCTGGTGGTGGGCGCCGAAAACAAGGATGAGCTTCACGTGGGCTACTTTACCAAGTATGGTGATGCTGGGGTAGATCTGTTGCCCTTGGCTAACTTGGTGAAGTCTGAAGTGTGGGAGCTGGCCCGTTACCTGCAGGTGCCCGAGGAAGTTGTCAATAAAGTACCTACTGCTGGCCTGTGGCCCGACCAGACCGACGAAAAGGAAATGGGCATTGGCTATGATGAACTGGATCGCTATCTGAAGGGTGAGCCAGTTAGCGACAAGGCCAGAGAGCGCATCGAATACCTACACCACATCAGTGAGCATAAACGGCGTCCGATTCCCTTGGGACCCGAGCCCGTCAGGTAACCCTTAGTTATAGTTATACTTGCCCCTTCCCGTGAATACAACTAATACAGTTAACAGGTCGCAGCTTGGGGGAGGGATACGGTGAAGGGGCAAGCGGGGTACAGCGTGGTTTGGTTGGGGTTGGTCTTCGTCTTATTGATTTTCATGCTGTGGAGTAATATCGCCAGTGCATCGGAACCGGCGGTTTTGCTCTTGGAATATGGTGATCCCCGGGGCGATGACTTTGGACCGGGGACCTATACTTATCCGACAGAGGATGTGTTTCAAGCCAGTCCCGGGTTGTTTGATTTATTGGCGGTGAGGATCTGGGACAGTGATGAATACTGGCTCTTTGATGTAGTTATGGCTGCCACCACCAATCCTCGCAGGGCCCCCGAGGGCTTTGATTGGCAACTGATTGATATCTATCTTGACACCATCGAAGGGTCCGGGTATTTGGGGGTTGTCAACCCCGAGGGGCCCCGGGTACAATTTGCTCCCGGCTCCGGTTGGGAGTATCGGATCAAGATCGCCCCCTGGTCCCAGGCGAAAATCTACATCTCACCGGAGGATTCCGGCAGGGCCATTGATGTCAATGCTTTGCCCGATGGCTCCACCCTGCGGGCTCAGGTGCCGAAGGAATGGATTGATGGGCTGAGTAGTCAGACCGGGATCGCTGTATTGGTAGGCGGCTTTGATCCCTTGGGCCCTGATCACTATCGGGTGGTGGATGAAGCCGGTAGCATCTGGCGGTTTGGGGGTAAGGATCCCCAGGGCTTGGGGCCCAATGTGCTTGATTTGCTAGCTGACACAGAGGGGGCAACGGGTTCCCAGGAAAGCCAGCTCAGCTCCTTTAGCGACCAACACTTGGCGTTAATCCACTGTGTTTATCCCCAAAAACCCAGCTATCCCTATCCTGTAATTCTCTTGGCGGTGATGTTGGCCGCGGTGGTTGCTTTGGCTATTGGTTTTCTCTGGGGGCTCTATCGCCGCAGGGATGGATAGCGGCTGCCGGATCAGGGATATATTGGAGTTTTCGTCGGGCATACTACCACTGAGCATGAGAATTGAGTAGAGGGTGAGTTTATGAAAGTCTTGATGCTTTCGTGGGAGTATCCGCCAAAACTAGTGGGCGGCTTAGCCCGGCATGTGATGGAGTTGTCGGAGGCCTTGGTAACTTTGGGTCATGAAGTCCATGTCTTGACCGTTCACGCCGATGGGTGCCCCCAGGATGAAGAGATGAACGGGGTGATGGTGCATAGGGTCAACCCATCGGGACCCAGCTCCAAGGACATTGTGGACTCGGCGATGCTCCTCAACCTGAATTTCATGGAGGCCGCGATTCAGCTGATGCGTCAAGGTCATGTCTTTGACCTGATTCACGCCCATGATTGGCTAGCGGCCTTTGCCGCCAAAGGACTGAAGTACTCGTGGAAAAGACCGATGGTGGCGACGATTCATGCTACGGAGTTTGGAAGAAATCACGGTCTACACAACGACCTGCAGCGTCGGATCAGTAACGTAGAATGGTGGCTCACCTATGAAGCCTGGCGGGTCATTTGTTGTAGTGATTTCATGAAGGGTGAGATTTCCTACGTCTTTCAGACTCCGCAGGATAAGATCGCTGTCATCCCCAACGGAGTCCACGTAGATCGCCTCAGACGTCCTCCGGCCGAGGAAATGGAGGGTTTTCGTCAACAATATGCCGCGGATGACGAAAAGATTGTCTTTTTCTTAGGGAGACTGGTGCACGAAAAGGGTGGGGGAGTGCTGATCGACGCAGTTCCAGAGGTACTGCGACGCCATAATGCGACGAAGTTTATCATTGCCGGCAGCGGACCGTCGGAAGGTTACCTACGCCAACGGGCCGCGGAGTTGGGGATTGCCAATCGGGTCTATTTCGTCGGTCATGTGGATGATGTGCTGCGCAACAAGCTCTTTGCCATCTCTGATGTGGCGGTATTTCCCAGTTTATATGAGCCCTTTGGAATCGTGGCCTTGGAGGCAATGGCCGCTAAGGTACCGGTAGTTGTCTCCGATACCGGCGGTTTTGCTCAAATTGTGCGTCACGGTGACAACGGCTATAAAGCCTATCCCGGGAATGTCCAATCCCTAGCGGACAATCTTGTCGCCGCTTTGAAGGCAGAGGAGTTTTCGGCGAAGCTGGCGGCCAACGCCTATGCCGAGGTGGCCACCAAGTACAGTTGGGCTACCATCGCCAGGCAAACCGAGGAGTTGTATCGCGTCGTTATGGAGGAGTTTGCCCGCTCGGAGTGGAGAAGCGAAAGGGACGGGGTAGACTTGGCGGTACTGGCTCGGTTAGGTCAATGGTTCCAGGAGGAGATTCCTGAAAGGTATACCAGCACGGAAGAGGAGTATGTGGCCGCTCGGCAAGCCGTGGTCCACTGACATCAAAACTGTATCGCTAAAGGAGAACAGGATGAGCCAAGGGCTCATCCTGTTCTTATGATCTGCCTGGCTGGTTGCTGTCTAGGAAGGGCAGGGTTATATACCCGATAATCCAGCCAGGGAAAGATATTGTCCCGATACTCGATTTCCCCCAGCCAGGCAGGGTCGATCTGGCCGGTGTCAATCTGGTGGTATAGCTGGGTAAAGATGCCCAGGTGCTCTCGGACCCGTCGCACTGCATATTCTGTCATCGTTCCTGCGGTCATGATAAAGGCCCAATCGCTGGATTGTGCCAATAGAAGTTCCCTGGCACATTGATTCAAGGCCCTTCTGGTTAGGCCTTGGGCATCGGGATGAGCGGCTGCCAGGCGTTCCATTCGCCTTACCGCCTGATGCAAATGACGATAGATCCATTCATTGCTGTCGTTCAGCCACACCCGGTTGTATCCACCATCTCCCCAGCTCGAGGGCGAAGGGAGTAGGATCTGATGGGTGGGATGTCTGCCAAGATAGTCACCGGGTGTTCCTAAGCGGAAGATCTTCTGGTCGTAATAGGCCTTTTTGGCCAAATAATATAGGAACCAAGGCCCCTCATACCACCAGTGGCCAAATAGCTCAGCGTCATAGGGAGCTACAACGATGGGTTCCCGGTCCATATGTGTCGACAGCCAGCGAATCTGGTGCTCTCGGTTAAACATAAAGTGTCCCGCATGGACCGCTGCCCTTTCGATCGCTGCCTGGGGTTGGTAGATTTTCTTGTCTGCCGTCTTGCCGGTGATGGCATGGTATTTTAGTCCGGTAAATCCCCGAATGCCCGCGGGTAAATAGGGAGCGATGTACTCCCAGTCGAGATCAAAGCCGATGTCTCGGTAAAAGTCTCGATAGATAGGATCTCCAGGATACCCCTCCGTGGCACTCCAGACCTGGGTACTGGATTCCCAGTCCCGACCGAAGAAGGCTACCCCTTCCGGAGAATAAACCGGGGAGTAGACGGCATATCGGGGTCTGGGTCGACCGTGGATGATCCCATGGCTATCGAGAAAGGTGTACCTGAGACCGGCTTCCGCCAAATATTGACTAACCTCGGGATAAAACCCACACTCCGGCAGCCAAAAGCCCCTAGGTTCAACGCCAAAGGTTCGTCGATAGGCTTCGACACCGATGGTGATCTGAGCCTGGACTGCTTGTGGGTTGGGCTGCAGTAGCGGCAAGAATCCATGGGTTGCTGCAGAGGCAATAATTTCAATTACTCCCCGTTGTTGCAGCTCCCGATAGGCCGTGAGCAGATCGCCGCCGAACCGGCACCAGAATTGGTGAATACTGGCGAGGTTCCGCCGGTAGTGGCAGGCTACGGCATGATACTCCGGTTGCCAACGGGTTCGCACCACTTCTTTCTCCGCCAGCTCCAGCAGCCGTTCCAGATGGCGCTGGTAGCGGGCCCGGAGCAAAGCATCGTCGAGCATATGGGCCAAAGTTGGTGTGACGGAGACGGTGTAGCGAAACTCTATTCCTTCGGCCAACAGCTGTTCACACATCTGCAGAAAGGGAATATAGGTTTCGGTAATCGCCTCATATAGCCAAAGTTCCTCTAGGACTGCTTCACTTTCCGGGTGTCGGACATAGGGAAGATGTGAGTGGAGGACAATGGCAACGGTTCCTTGGTTCTTCAACGACTCAACACATCCTCATCGCAAACTTGCTGCTTCATCCTTACCGGCTCTCCTGAAAATAGGTGTCCCGTCTAATCACGGGAGTAATCCGAAGCCTTTGCTGACCATCGGCGGATAGGGCCTCGATGGGCAGCACCAAAGTGGTGTCGTCCAGCTGATACTGCACCGTAAAGCTGCCGTCGGAGGCTATCGGTATCGGGTCGCCGTTAATTGTGACCTTACTTCCCGGCCTGGCCCTACCGCTGAGAATCACTCGGGTGTCAACGGAAAGCCCAAGATCATCGGGATTGGTGCCGGCAAGTTCCCAGGACTCCGTCGGCGCCGTGCCAAAGACTCCCGGGCTAGAAATACCCGGACTAGATATGCCTGGACTGAAGGGAAGTTTGTGCCCAAAGATGTGCTGCGTGAGACTCCGACTCATCCAGAGCCCCGGGCTCGATTGCGTTCCCACAGTTCGGGATTCGTATAGGGCTCGGAGGGTGAGCCACTGCTCATCGATGAAGGGGCTTTCGCTGCCGGAGGGCACAGTCACGGCTCGGGAGCGGACGGCTTCCACGAAATTGCCGTCGGGGCCTAAAAATCCGAAGACGGCGGCAACGGTTCCAGCCTCTCGGTCAATACCGATATGCCAGGAGTGATTGAGACTGGGGACCTCAAAGGCCACCAATTCCTGCTCCCCATGCTCCCCCTGACCCTTGGGCTCAAAGCTGAGTATGCGGATGACGCTTCTGACTTGATCCCT
This sequence comes from Bacillota bacterium, assembly GCA_012727955.1. Classification (NCBI taxonomy): domain Bacteria; kingdom Bacillati; phylum Bacillota; species Bacillota bacterium. The sequence continues at coordinate 5,932 of JAAYGB010000042.1, read as the reverse complement.
AGCCTCTGGAGCGAACTGCTGCAGAGCCCACTGGCGGGTTGTATCGGTGATCTCCCAGTATGCATACACCCAGCCCGGTTCTCGCATGAGCAAGGTGATGCCGTCTTCTCCGTATCGATCCGGTAGTTGACCGCCCCCATGGGGTACGCCTGCTGCAGTAGGGGGATGGTCTGACTGAATCCAATCGTCTGAACCGAACATGGGTGGCGAGGGATCAGGAATTTCCATTGGTTGTGATGATGTTGACAAACGATCCCCTCCTGCCAATGTAGTTAGGCAAATAAAGTAGTACCCATAGAAGTGTTCCCGGAAAGCTTTGGTTTATGCAAATTGTGTCAAGCAGGAGTTGCTTTGGCAGGAGGAGAACAGTTGGAATCTAGTAACAATTTGTCAAAGTGTAGAGGGGAGCTAGATTTGCCAATGGTGTCATTGACTGGAAAAGTCCCGGGGATTGCCGGGTGTTTCGCCATGATCTTGGTATTTGTGATGGCAGTTGCAGCCCAAGCTGCCGATCTCTGCAACTACAAGGTGGCCTTTTCCACTGAAGGTTTCTTGGCGGATTCCATCATTCAAGTGGCCGCGGCCGATGTCACCGGTGATGGTGTGGATGAGCTCTTGTTGGTGGGAAGGAACTATGAAGCCCGGGAAACCTTCTTCTATGTAGTTTCCTTAGGTCACGACGGATTTGAGGTGCTCTGGAAAAGCCCTAACCTGTATGACAGTCCGGGACATATTGCAGTCACCGCCGGAGATTTTATGGGTACAGGCTCTCCCCAAGTGTTGGTATTAGGCGATAAGGCCACTTTGATGTATCAATGGCAGTCAGGGGTCCTAAAAGAAGTCTGGCGGGGGACGACTCCTTGGCCCATTCAGGAAGTGGCTGCCGTTGAGGGGGGACCGGGAAAACCGGATCTGGTGGCTTTGACCCAGATAGTAGACCAAAACGCTTATTTTGCCACAGAAGCTTTGCGGGTGCTGAAGTGGACTCCCCAGGGTCTTGAGGTCGTAGCTGAAAGTCCGCCCATCGGTGTGATTCGGGCTTTAGCTTCGGGAGTTGTGGTCGGAGGTACCGTCGGTGACCTGGTCATTGATGTGGGGCAGACCACACAAGGGGGAACTATCCAGATTTGGATCATCAAGGGAGATACTTTGACCCGGGTGTCCAGTCAGGAATTAAGCCCGGCCGCGGTCTTTGGGTTAACGGTCTTTTCCCAGGACGATCAGGTGGTGGTAGCCGATGATCGCGGTCGGGTACAGGTCTATGCCTGGCAGGAAGGGAAGTTAGTCACCACTAGCTCCCGGGTATCTTTAGGATGGGGCTTGGCCTCTTCCGCGGCCGGTGTTTTCTCCGCCGATGGAACCAAGTCCATCGTGGCTGTTGAATATCCTAATATTGTTCATGTTCTCCGGCCGGACAATTGACGGCTAGGGGATTTGGGGTTTATCAGATGGGGGTGGATAGTTTGGGTTGGTTGCTGGTGTGGCAAGGTACGGTGTGTACACCGGAAACAGTGTGGCCTGAAGGATTTGTGCTAATCCGTAATCGGGAAATCGCTGACCTAGGTCCCAGCCAAGAATTACCGGACTGGGTGGATGTGGTCAATCAGAGGGTGGGGAAAAGCAGTGACACCGAAGAGGAACTGCCCCGGGAGCAGTGTGAACCCCTGCAGATAGTCAATGCCAAGGGGCGCTATGTGACGCCGGGTTTGATTGACATCCATATCCATGGAGCCATGGGCTACGATGTCATGGAGGCTGATGGACGGGGCCTGGCTCGCATGGCCCAGGGATTAGCAAGTTTTGGCACCACAGCCTTTGTGCCCACCACTGTATCAGCTTCTTTGGAAGAGATGCAAAGGGTGATGGCAGCCGCTTCCCAGCTTGATGAGGTGGCTGGTCTGGACAATACCGCGGAACCCTTGGGATATCATGTTGAGGGACCCTACATTAACATAAAACGCAAGGGAGCCCATGAACCTTCGGTGATCAGAGATCCTAAGGTAGCGGAGCTGAAGTCCCTAGTAGACTTGGCGGGAGCCAAATTGTTAACCATCACCTTAGCTCCGGAACTGCCGGGGGCCAAGGAGGCCATTAGCTGGCTGAGGGAGCAGGGGATTGCCGTCAGTCTGGGCCATTCTACGGCGGAATGGTCCTGTGTCACCAACGCCATCTCCCAAGGCGCTCGGCGCTGTACCCACCTGTATAACGGAATGGAGCCACTTCACCACCGTCAACCGGGGCTGGTGGGAGCGGCCCTCAGCGATGATCGTATGGTGGCGGAGCTGATTGTTGACAATGTTCACGTTGAGCTGCCGGTGGTGGATTTGACCATTAAGAGCAAGGGTTGGCAGCGCATCGCTTTGGTCTCCGACGGTATGCAAGCCGTGGGTCTAGCCGATGGCAAGTATGAGCTCGGTGATTTAGTGGTCTATGTCCAAGATGGGGCCTGTCGCCTTGCCGATGGCACTATTGCCAGCAGCACCGTAACTTTAGATCGTTCGGTGCGGATCCTGGTGCAGCAGCTGGGAATCAGCTTCCAGCAGGCTGTAGCTATGGCCAGCTTGGTCCCAGCTCAGACCATCGGAGTCAGTCATCGCAAGGGAGAGTTGGCTGCGGGCAAAGACGCAGACTTGGTGATTTGGGACCGGGAAAGCTTAGTGGTAGAAGAGATTGTGTTGCGAGGAACATACTATCCTGTAGAAGAGGTGTTAAACCAGTGAAAACCATGATATTTCCAGATCATGCCGCGATGAGCCGGTACGCTGCACAAATGATCGCCGATCAAGTCAGAGCTAACCCCGCCTCGGTGTTGGGACTTGCCACCGGCAGTACTCCGGAGCAAACCTACGAGGAACTGGTGAAAATCCATCGGGAGGAAAACCTGTCCTTTGCTCAAGTTACTACCTTTAACCTCGATGAATATTGGGGCCTAGCAGGCAGCCACCCGGCCAGTTATCGCTACTATATGCAGGAACGGTTGTTCAACTACATAGATATACCTCTGGAACAGACCCACATCCCCCGAGGCGATGTGGTCGATGCTGCAGCGGAGTGTGCTCGCTACGAGGAGCTGTTGGCAACCCACGGTCCCGTTGACCTGCAGATTCTGGGCATCGGTACCAATGCCCACATCGGATTCAATGAGCCCGGGACTGAGTTTGGCTCCACCACCCATCTCGTCGATCTTACCCAGGATACCATCGAGGCTAATTCGAGGTTTTTCTCCAGCCCCGATGATGTCCCCAAGCAGGCCATCAGCATGGGAATTAAGAGCATCATGCAGGCCCGTCAAATTGTGCTGATGGCCAGTGGTTCTTCCAAGGCCGACGCGGTGGCCAAGTCCATCCAGGGACCGGTAACCCCCGAGGTGCCTGCTTCCGTTCTTCAGCTGCATCCCAACTGTATTTTCCTGCTGGATGAAGCGGCTGCGGCAGGGCTTAAATAGGCATCGGGATGGAATTAGTGGGCCTTGGAATTGTTGCCCCGCAGGGCAATATCGAAAATGCATTTGGCCAAGGCCGTGGGATCGTGACGCACCAAGTCCGTTAGACTGATCAGGGGTCGGGCGATGGGTTCAATGCCCATTGCCCGAATTCTGTTTACATCAGGATATACCGGGATGGCACCCTCGGCTTCGTACTTGCGCAGAAGGTGGGGCTCAACGGCAGCATCATTGACGATCACATAGTCAACTACCTTGGGCCCGACGTGATCCAGTAAAGCCTGGACATGGTCTGCCGCAGTGTATCCATCGGTTTCTCCCGGTTGAGTCATCACGTTGCAGACATATACCTTGGGTGCCGATGAGTTTTTCACCGCGTCGCGAATGTCCTTCACCAGAAGATTTGGCAGTACACTGGTGTAAAGGCTTCCAGGACCGAGAATGATAATATCGGCCTCGCTGATGGCTCGCACCGCCTCGGGAGTGCCGGGACAGTCCTCGGGTAACAGATGGACCCGGCTGATGGGTTTTCCCGCCTCAGGAATCAAGCTCTCGCCACAGACCGTGGATCCATCGGCATAGAGGGCTTCTAGTTGGACCTCCGCCAGGGTAGAGGGAATGACCTGGCCCCTAACAGCCAGGACTCGGGAGGACTCCTTGATCGCTAACTCAAAATCACCGGTGATGTCGGTCATCGCGGCAATGAACAGGTTGCCAAAGCTGTGGCCCTCAAGTTCTGAACCCTGCTTAAATCGGTATTGAAACAGCTGGGTCATCAAGGGCTCTGTATCGGCCAGGGCCGCCAAGGTGTTGCGGATATCGCCGGGAGGAAGAATGCCCATCTCATCTCGCAACCTGCCGGAGCTGCCGCCGTCGTCGGCTACCGTGACCACGGCCGTCAGTTTGGCCGGGTATTTTTTTAGTCCTCGCAAGAGGGTTGACAACCCCGTCCCTCCGCCGATCACCACAATTTGAGGACCGTTCTCCGCCAGGTACCGCCGGGAGTAAACGAGATCCACCAGGTCCTCTCCGTTGCCATCCGGTCGCAGCACATAGGCAACGGACTGAATGGCCCGGGTAAACCCATGGATGACGAGGAAAATGCCGGCAAGAAAGACTGCCAGGGCCAAGAGCCAGCTTCCTGTTTCTCCTAGGCGATTATCCAACCGACGGAATCCCTGGACAATGTTCTGCTCTAAGGCACTGACAAACCCAACTTCCAACACGATGGCCATACCTGTGCTGAGCAAGAGGATCCCCAAGAAAACCAGGGCAATCCACCGCTTGACTTTCATTCCGGGATACAACCATTTGAAGGCCTTCATTGGGATGGCTCTCCTTCTCGATACCCTGTGTCAAGCTCTTTGCGAGTCAGTTCTCGATGGCGGATATAGGTCTCATAGCCAAGTCCTCGGGCAAACTGGTTGATATGGTTGGCGATGGCCACCGACCGGTGTTGTCCCCCGGTACATCCGATGCCAATGACCAGTTGTGGCTTACCCTCCTTCTCGTATTGAGGCAGGAGGAATTTCAGTAGATCCTCGAGTTTGGCGATAAACCGACGGGTGACTGGCCACTGAAACACGTAGTTCTTCACAGCCTCGTCATTGCCGGTAAAGGGCGACAGTGACGGGACATAGTGGGGATTGGGCAAGAAACGAACGTCAAAGACTAGATCGGTATCAATGGGAATTCCGTGTCGAAAGCCAAAGGAAACCACACTGACCTGAAATCGCCCTCGGGTGCTTTGCGCAAACCGGGAGGCAATTTGCTCCCGGAGCATTCGGGGCGTGAGATCCGTAGTATCGATGATGATATCGGCCTTACCCCGAATCTGCTCTAGGCGCCGGCTTTCCTCCTTGACTCCTTGGACAATGCTGCCCTCAGGAGCCAAGGGATGTCGGCGTCGGGTCTCCTTGTAGCGACGTACCAAGGTATCCAAAGAAGCTTCGAGAAAGAGGACGCTGTAACTAAAGCCGTTGCGTTCTAGCTCCTCCAAAGCTTCAATCAGGTGGTCGAAAAACTGTCCGCCTCGAATGTCGCAAACTACGGCCACATGTTGGACCTCACCGCTGGGAGGGGATTGTTCAAACATCTCGGTGAATCTAGGAATCAGGGCTGGCGGTAGGTTATCGATACAAAAATAGCCCATATCTTCCAAGGCACGAATGGCCTCGGTTTTTCCTGCTCCCGATAGCCCGGTGACCAGTACGAATTTCAGCTTCTGCATGAGTGATACCCCTTTACCGATAATGACTCCTCGAGCTGGTAGCTAGTATATGGATACGATTCTGCTACCAGGGCTGATACCCCTTTTCTGTTTCGGCGTTGCGAATGTCCTCGGGACCAAGACCCGCTTCTTTAGCCAAGGCGATGGCCTTGGCAAAGTCTCCTACCCGCTGGGGCGAGTGGGCATCGCTGCCCAGGACAAAGCGGGCCCCTTGGGACTTGGCCAGGGCAATGTACTCCGGGGTGGTATGATCGTGACTG
>JAAYGB010000041.1 GCA_012727955.1 Bacillota bacterium | reverse complement strand
GCTACGGCGGTACTCCTGTTTGTCTTTATCCTGATTATCAACCTCTCGTTCTCGCTGCTGAAAAGGAGGGCTAGTTAATGGAACCGATTAACACCCAGAGCCTGGCGCAGAAATGGAATTCATACAAGAGAAATCCCTTACCCTTGGTGTTGTTCCTGTTAGTTGTCCTGGCGGCGGTGGCTACCCTCTCCATCTCCTTCTATATCATCGGGTATATTCTACTCCGGGGGATTCCCAATTTGTCTTTGCCCCTCTTTGCTCTGGAATACACCTCGGAGAATGTATCCCTGCTTCCGGCACTGGTTAACACCCTGACGATGACCGCTTTGGCATTGGCTTTGGCCGGGCCCATCGGGATAGCCTCTGCCGTTTATCTGGTGGAATACGCCAAGCGGGGCAGCAAGTTGGTGGAACTGGTCCGCCTGACCAATGAAACCTTGTCGGGGATTCCCTCTATCGTTTACGGCCTTTTTGGCTTGCTCTTCTTCGTCACCACCATCGGCTGGGGATACTCCCTTCTCGCGGGAGCCTTTACCTTGGGCATTATGATCCTCCCTTTGATCATGCGCACCACCGAGGAGGCCCTGCGGGCAGTTCCCGATACCTATCGGGAGGGAAGCTATGGCCTTGGCGCGGGCAAACTGCGAACGGTGTTTCGGATTGTGTTACCTTCCGCCATCCCGGGGATCTTAGCCGGAATTATTCTAGCCATTGGCCGCATCGTCGGGGAAACCGCGGCTCTCATCTACACCGCGGGAACGGTGGCCAATATTCCCCGCTCGGTGATGGGCTCTGGGAGGACCTTATCGGTCCACATGTATGCCCTGGCCAGCGAAGGATTGTATGTCGGTCAAGCCTACGGTACTGCAGCGGTACTTCTGGTCATTGTAGTGGGAATCAACGGACTTTCCAGCTTCGTTGCAAAGAAACTGGTGAAAGGACAGGAAAATGGATAAATTTATCATAGAAAACCTTGATCTGTATTACGGAGATTTTCAGGCCCTGAAGGACATCAATTTGCAGATTCCGGCCAAGGAAATCACTGCCTTCATTGGACCCTCCGGTTGTGGTAAATCCACCTTGCTGAAGACCCTAAACCGGATGAACGATTTAGTGGAAGGGTGTACAATCACCGGCAGTGTTCGCTTGGATGATGAAGATATCTACGGCGATATGGATGTCAATCTACTGCGCAAACGGGTGGGGATGGTCTTTCAAAAGCCTAATCCTTTCCCGATGAGCATCTATGACAACATCGCCTTTGGTCCCCGCACCCATGGTATTCGCTCCCGGGCCAAGCTCGATGAAATTGTCGAAAGGTCCCTGCGGGATGCCGCCATTTGGGATGAGGTGAAGGACCGGCTGAAGGAAAGTGCCCTGGGACTTTCCGGGGGACAGCAACAGCGCCTTTGTATCGCCAGAGCCTTAGCGGTGGAGCCAGAGGTTTTGCTGATGGATGAGCCCACCTCGGCCCTAGATCCCATCTCTACCGGAAAAATTGAGGACTTGGCCGTCAAATTGAAACAGGATTATACGATAGTGATCGTTACCCACAATATGCAGCAGGCTCTGCGAATCTCAGACAGGACGGCCTTTTTCCTCTTGGGTGAGGTTATTGAATACGGAACAACAGAGGAGCTGTTCTCCACTCCGCGGGACAAGCGAACGGAGGACTATATCACCGGGAGGTTTGGATGATGAGAGCAAGGTTTGACCAACAGCTGGAACTGCTAAATACCGAGCTGATAGAGATGGGAGCGCTCTGTGAGCATGTCATTTCCCAGGCATTACAGGCTCTAAGGGAAGGCTATATTGCCCTTGCTCAAGAGGTAACCTCCGTCGACGACGAAATCGATGATAAGGAACGGAAGATCGAAAACCTGTGCCTGAAGATTCTTCTGCAACAGCAGCCGGTGGCCAGGGACCTGCGGCAAGTATCCTCGGCCCTGAAGATGATCACCGACTTGGAGCGAATCGGCGACCAGGCAGCGGACATTGCTGAGATTATCACCATGGGCAACATCGATGCCTCTAAGGATACCCTCCACATCGGTGAGATGGCTGAGGCTACCATAAAGATGGTGACAGATAGTATCGATGCCTACGTGCACCAGGACTTAGAGCTGGCCCAACGAGTAGTGGACTATGACGATGTGGTTGACGATCTATTTAATAGGGTAAAGCATGAAGTGATTGAACTAATCAGTCAGGATCCCGCCGAGGGCGAGTACGCCGTTGATTTGCTGTTAATCGCCAAATACCTGGAGCGCATCGGCGATCACGCCACCAACACCGCGGAATGGGTGCAGTTTTCCGTTACCGGTAAGCATAAGGATGGAGATCAATGATCTATTGCGTGGAAGACGATACCAATATCCGAGAACTGGTGGTATACACCCTGGAGACCACGGGTTTTTCCGCTCAAGGGTTTCCCGATGGCAAGTCCTTTTTCCAGGCCTTGAATCAGGAGCTGCCGGAACTGGTGCTCTTGGATATCATGCTGCCCGATGAAGACGGGCTCACCATTTTGAAGAAGTTACGGGCTTCCGCTCGGACCCAGGACTTGCCGGTGATCATGCTCACTGCCAAGGGAACGGAATACGACAAGGTCATCGGCCTCGACAGCGGGGCCGATGATTACATCGCCAAGCCCTTTGGGATGATGGAGCTTATCTCCCGGATCAAAGCCGTATTGCGGCGGGCTGCTCCCAAGGCTGATACCACAGAGCTGGCCAGTCACGGGATTACCTTAGACGTGGAACGCTACCGGGTGACGGCAGAGGGTGAACCGGTAACCCTCACCTTCAAAGAGTTTGAGCTCTTGCGCTACCTGATGGAAAACGAAGGGATTGTGCTGACCCGGGACAAAATCCTGGAGACCATCTGGGGATACGACTTTGACGGTGAAACCCGCACCGTTGACGTTCACATCCGTTCACTGAGGCAAAAACTAGGAGACTGTGGTCAGGCCATTGCCACGGTGCGGGGCGTTGGCTACCGGTTTGGTGACGCCAAATGAGACAGAAAATATTGGCCAGCATGAGTTTGCTGGTTCTGGTAACTATTTTGCTCTCCTCATTCTTAGTCTCCCTGGTGATGTATCGTCACTCCTTCGCGGACCTGAAGCAGGACATCCAGGATCTGTCGGCCTACCTGGTGGCGGGACTGAACCTAGACGGAGTAGAATACCTGGCTTTGGTCGCGGATATCGCAGACACCCACAGGATTACCCTAGTCGCTGCCGATGGTACCGTCCTCTTTGACAGCCAGGTTCCCGTGGAAACAATGGAAAACCACCGCGGCCGTCCTGAAATCTCCGCTGCTCTGCAAAGGGGCGAGGGGGAAGCCACCCGGTTGTCGGACACCCTCATCACCCAAACCTACTACTATGCCCGGTGGCTGGAGAACGGCCAGGTATTGCGGGTTGCCAGTACCTCGGGCAGTGTGTATTCGGCACTGTCTCGCTCCGTGCCCTCTATGCTGCTGGTTGCCGTGGTGACCTTCCTCTTGGCCCGATTCCTAGCCCGATGGCAGACCAGAAGAATAGTTGCTCCGATTAATGCTCTAGATCTGAAAAACCCCTTACGAACCGATGTTTACGATGAACTGTCCCCCTTGGTGACCCGTATTGTGAAGCAGAACGTCCAGATCAGTCAGCAGATCAGTGAGCTTCAGGAAAAGCGGGAAGAGTTCTTGGCCATTGCCGAGAACATCCGGGAGGGTTTGGTGGTCCTCAACGCCAAGGCTGTAATCATGTCGATGAATCAAAGTGCCCTGCGGATTTTCCGAGTGAAGGGCAGGGATTATCTCAATCGGCCGATCTTAACGCTTTATCGAGGGGTAGAGATGCAGGTGGCTCTAGAAAAGGCCTATCGCGGGGTCAGTGGGGAAGCTGCCCTGGCGATAGCGGGGCGGCAGTATCAGTTGATGGCCAATCCCGTCTGGGTGGATCGAAAGGTGAGGGGAGTTGTCCTGCTGATCTTGGATGTAACCGAGAAGATGGGCGCCGAGCAGATGCGCCGAGAGTTCTCGGCCAACGTTTCCCATGAACTGAAAACGCCTCTGACCTCTATCTCTGGCTATGCCGAGATTATGATGAACGGCCTAGTCAAGCCCCAGGATGTTACCAAAGTGGCGGAAAAGATCTACATGGAAGCCCGGCACCTCATTGCGCTGGTGGAGGATATCATTAAGTTGTCTCGCTTAGATGAAAATGTGGAACTGTCCCGGGAAGAGGTTGATCTGCTGCAAGTGGCCAGGGAGGTAGCCGCCAAGCTGCAGCCTCTCGCCGAAGAAAGGGACGTTACCATCTCTATAACTGGAGACAGCGCCACCGTCCATGGACTGCGGCATACCATCGAAGCAATGCTCTTTAACCTCTGCGAGAATGCCATCAAGTACAACAGGGAAAAGGGTAGGGTCGATGTCTCGGTCTATCACACCCTTAACGAGGTGGTAGTGGAGGTGGCCGATACCGGGATCGGCATCCCCTACGAGCATCAAGAGCGGGTCTTTGAACGCTTCTATCGAGTAGACAGAAGTCACTCCAAGTCTACGGGAGGTACCGGACTGGGACTATCGATTGTCAAGCGAGGCGCTCTATACCACGACGCCAAGGTACAGCTAACCAGCGAACCCGGCGAGGGAACCACAGTTACCCTCCGGTTTCCCAAGAACTCCTAGGTCAGAGCTGGCAGAGGGTATCGAGTTATCCAGTTCAAGAGAAGGGCTGACCAACCACAACGAGCAGACTTTGTGATGTGCTGCTTAAGAAATATCTGAAAAAGCGCTATTTACCGATGGCCCCATCCTATCTTTAGGGAGTGGGCCATTTTGTTATGAGGGGGGCGAAATCAGGCAAGGATTCACCTCACGGTGTGATCCAGGCAAAGCACGATACGTTGAGAATTACCGCAGTCAGTATAAGAGTGATGTTTCCTTCCTCGAAAACCTAGACTTTGATCGAGATACCTTAGCGCTAATTCAGAGGTAGGAAAGCCTCTAGTTGTAGGGAAGAGGTTGCATCTACCGGGCTTGCCGCAAATCCCAGTATCTATGGGGTCTGCGGCAATTTGTTTCTCTGTGAGGCCTTTTTTGCTCGCCATCAAAAAACTGTGTTTTTTGCCAAATCCAGGGATAATTTCCTGAAGCGTGATCATGCTAATAGTGTACCGAAAGGAGGGGATTATCCCAGGATAGGTTCATGCAGGTGAGATTTATCGCGACGTAACAGGAAAACATCGAGGAAAGGAAGCGAACTATAGTGAAGAGGTTTAGAGTATCGGTTTCCTTGTTGTCTGTGGTGGTTTTCCTCGTAATGGCGATGTCCCTTAGCGCGTTAGCTGCAGAGGCACCGGGGATTATCGAAGTCACTGCGCTGGCCGAAACCCTCGAAGAGGGGCAAAAGGTTACCGCGGTTGTGATCGAGTATTCCGAGCCAATTGCTTGCGAAGCGATAGCTTCTGGCAGCTTTTCCGTCGCTGGTCGCTCCATCACCCGGGTGTATGTCAACGATAGCGGCGAAAAGGGGGATGTTAAAACCAGGGGCCGATTTGTGGTCATTGAATTGGCTGTTGATCCCACTCCCGGGAACAGCGTGGGTAATACGCTGCTGTATGCTAACGGACGAAATGAACGACTGCCGATTCATCTAAGTATCGTGCAGCGGGTCAACATCCAAACTATCGCCGGCAATACCATACTTCCCAGCGGATTTACCAATACGGCTGAGCGCAACTTGGAAGTTGATGGCAGATTCCAGGCTCTGTCCTATACGAATCCCGAGACAGGCACAGTCCTCAACTATCGCCTGTTTGTTCCGGAAGGCGACCTTGATGAACCGCTACCTCTAGTGGTTTTCCTCCATGGCGCGGGAGAGCGGGGCGACAACAATATCAGTCAGCTTGTGGCCAACCGAAGCGCCTTGGAATGGGCCACTCCCGAAGCCCAGGCTGAGAATCCCTGTTTTGTCTTAGCACCGCAGTGCCCATCGGATACAGCCTGGACGGCCAACACCGGAACTGCAGAAGAGCCGGTTTACGAAACCTCATATGCCCTCAAGAACGTCAAGGCGGTTATCGACCAGCTCATTGAACAGTACAACATCGATACCGCTCGCATCTATGGAACCGGGCTGTCCATGGGCTCCCGTGGTACGTACATCATGAGTCTGGAAAATCCCGACTTGTATGCGGCCCAGCTCAACCTATGTTCAGCTGATGTGTATCCCGATAGCCAAGTGGCTGGAATTGTTGACAAACCCATCTGGGCTATCGTTGCCGCCGATGATGCTGATCGTCCCGAGAATAAGAGACATCTGATGAACCAACTGGAGAGACTGGGTGCCACCGTTTGTCGTCAGATACATGACCGTGGGTGGAATGGATTCTTGCGCGGGGCCGAGGCCGAGGCTCAGGCAGAAGAACAAATCACCGAAGCTGAGTGGGCCGGTGCCAATGTGCTGTACACAGAGTATATTGCAGGTACTGTTGTGCCTTCTGCTCACTGGAGTTGGATGGCCGCCTACGCTAACTCCGCGGTGAGGCAGTGGCTGTTCTCCCACGTTTCAGATACTCCTTATCAACCAAAGTAGGTCAGTAAGAAGATAAACACCAAAATGGCCCCATCCTGTCTTTAGGGAGTGGGGCCATTTTAGTGTTATGAGGAGGTGAAACCACAAGAGGATTCGTTTCTCGGCTTGCGAAGAAAACTATAAGAGGAACTAAAACAGGTCGTTGCAAGGAATTTTGAAGGAAAGTCCTTGGTTTTCGAAGAATTTCTGATGGCCTTGCCCTAGGAGTTCGGCTATACGCCAGATTCGATATCCAAGGAGTTATTTTCGATAAGAGTTCTGGCAGATTAATCAGTCTTATACGGTGCGATGATTAATGATGTGGATAGAGAGAGGTAAGACATGTAAGTAGAGGATCCTATGCCAAACTTCGTAGTAAGACTATAGCAACAATACTATCAAAGCTAGGGGGAGTACAGTGAAAATACACTTCTTGGGAACCTGCAGTGGCACGGAACCCTATCCCGGTCGGCATCATTCCTCTTTTGTTATCGAATATGATCAGCGGCTGTATTGGTTTGATGCCGGTGAGGGTTGCGGCCACACCGCTCATGTTATGGGCTTGGACACTTTATCGACCGAGGCGATGTTTATTTCCCATCCCCATATCGATCATACCGGAGGCTTACCCCATCTGGTCTGGATGCTGAAAAAGCTGGAGAGTCGGACCGAAGAGCCGATTAGCAATCAGATTGACGTGTTTCTGCCCCATATGAAGATATGGCAGGGTGTGGAGAGCTTGCTCTTCTTGGCGAGAACCTACTATGGGAGCGGCATTACCTATGCCCCCCAGAGGATTGAGGAAGGGCAGATATACAACAAGAATGGGCTTTCCGTTACGACGGTTCATAACAACCATATTGGTGAACGAGATGAGGTTGGAAAGTGGATGTCCTTTTCCTTCCGTATCGCAACAGATACTAAATCCATAGTCTTTTCCGGCGATTTTAGGGACATGACGGAACTAGAGGAACTGTTGTCACCGGACGGCACCGATCTCCTCCTAGTAGAGACCGGGCATCATCGAGTGGAGGATATCTGTTCCTACGTAGTTAACTCAGACAAACCGATCAAAAGGGTCGGATTCATCCATCACGGAGTGGCAATTCTAAAGGATTACGATGGCGAGCTATCCAAGGCGAAGACATTCCTAGGCGACCGGGTGTTTTTCGCCAATGATGCCATGACGATTACTCTGTAGGGGCGGGCCTTAGGGCTTTCCGCCCCTTCTTGTTTAGATACTTGTTTCCTATAGATTCATACCCGAATCTTGCAGTCATTTTGCTGATAAATTCAATCTCTGGCAGGAATCCCAGCCTTCTCCACGAATATCCACCCTTATTAGGAATCAATGCCAATAGGGGTGAGGTCTGTGAAGACACTCCAGTCAGCAGCAGTAAGGATGGGAATAAGAACAAAGCTATTTGTCCTGATTATCATCGGGGTTTTCGCGATGCTCTTAACAGTAATCGTTTTTCTTTTGTTTAACCAATATCGCCTGTTTCAGGCGATGATCACCGATAGCCTCACTGCAGCGGAAGGGATAGTGGCTAGTGAACTCGATGGAAGGGCACAACAGGCCCTGGGCATTTCCATGGCTGTGGCAGGAATGCCGGAGATCATCGAAGGTGCCATCAGTCAAGAACGAAGGGCTATCGTAGATACAGTAGTATCCATCTACGAAAGTGTGCACCATGCCTTTGGCGTCGACGTTCTTCATGTCCGGGCTCCCTATGATACCTCCCTAGTTAGGGGGCAAAACCCCGAGGTCTATGGGGATGTGCAAAGCCGGGGAGGAATTGTCGATGCCGCCCGCCTCGGTCAACCCCTTTACGGGTTTGATCGGGGTCCCTTTGGGATGGGAATGCGGGGCTGGGCTCCCATCAAGGCCGGGAATACCGTAGTAGGCACAGTGGAAACCAATATTCCCTTCACAGAAAACCTCCTCCGGGGGATTCACGAATCTGTCAATGCAGAGATCGCGGTGTTTGTACCTAGTAACGGGGGATATGAACTGTTAACGGCTACTGCGGGAACAGCCCAGGTCCCGGTACTCAATGATATCACCTTTGATTTCACCGACACCCGTCATCTTACCTGGAACTGGGCCTACAGCTACTTCCCGGTAGTGAGCTACGATGGCACGGAACTGGCAGTAGTGACTATCTTCCAAGACATCGCTGAATATCAGCGGATGATATTAACCCAAACCCTACAATTGATTGTGGTACTGGTTGTGGGTGCCATCGGGTTTACCGGATTGCTGCTCTATCTTGTGGGACGGATTTTGACTCCTTTGCAGATGGTCGGTAGGGCCGCTGAAACCATTGCCTCTGGCGATCTAACGGTAGTTGTCCCCTCGGTGGAAAGTCGGGATGAAGTAGGGATGCTGGTGGGAGCCTTCACTAAAATGGTCGGTTCCCTCAAGCAGATGATCGGGTCTGTCTCTGAAACGGTGAATGAGATCAGTTCTGCTAGTCAACAATTGGCATCCTCGACAGAACAATCTCGCTCCTCCATACGTCAGGTATCTGATACTGCCGATGACTTTGATTCTGCGGCAGCCGCAATGCGGGATATTACCGCAGCCATCGATGGCATAGCCAGCGTTGCAGAACAGGGCAATACCGCTGTTCAACAAGCGGTTCAAGGTACGGCGGAGCTGCAGGAGACAATGGGCAGGCTTACGGACTTTATCACCATCTTGGAGCAGCGGTCTGAAGAGATCGGCCGCATTGTCGAGATGATCAATGCCGTTGCCGAGCAGACTAATCTCCTGGCCCTCAATGCTGCCATCGAGGCGGCTCGGGCTGGAGAAGAGGGACGAGGCTTTGCCGTTGTCGCGGAGGAGGTACGCAAATTGGCGGAACGTTCCGCCGATGCCACAGAAGAGATCACCCAGCTGATTAACGCCATCCAGCAGGAAACCCAGGAGGCTGTAGCCGGGATGTCCCAGAGTTCAGCGCAGGTGGAGAAGACCAGTGAAATAGTCAGCCAAAGTGGTGAGGCGCTGCACCGCATCATAGCAGCCGTTAACGGTGTTACCGACTTGATTGGTAGCGCATCCCGCAGCATTGCCCAGATCAATAGCGCTAGCCAAGAGATTACCGCTGCCGCGGAGGAACAGTTTACGACCATGGATGAAATTGCAGAAACATCCCAGGAGTTAAGACAGATGGCAGCAAAGCTGCAGGAATTGAGCAGTCAGTTTAAGGTGTAGACGGATCTTTGCTCGGTGGCTCCCTGTACAGAGCTGCTCAAGGGTTTCTGCCCCGGTCCAGCGTAGATAGAATGGCTTCTTAGGCAGACCAGTAGGACCCCTTCCCGTATCCGAGTATTCATGTCTAGCTGAGACCTCACTTCCAGAGGGACTGTTGCTCTGTCGCCCATAGGAAGTGAGGTCTAGTTTCTACAAGGTGGCGTCGTTGGCCAATAGGTAAGACTAGGCTCGTGACATCGGAAGGTGCGGCACTCCTGACATCTATCCACCTATTGCCAATTTATCGAGATGCATGTGGGGGATAGGCTGACTGATGAAGCTATGTGAAGAAATGTTTGAAGCCGGCCGTTGAGGGAAAGACGAATAGAGCATAAGATATCGGATAGTAGGACGTTTACGGCATTTTAGAGACAGCGCCAAGAACGAATTTGCGTCTGGTGCGGATCCGTGGCTTGTTGCCTATGCCTGCGCATACAATTGTTCTGTGGTTACGCAGGAGGTGTACAAGCCCGAAACCCAGAGGACAGTTCCCATCCCCAACGTATGTATTGAGTTTAATGTAGGTTTGATACCTTTGATATGCTGAGAGAGTTAGCAGTAGTTATCTAGGCCAGAGGCCTGATGAGGGTAAGTCTCAAAGTCTATATCGCCTCCATGGTTAGTTGGCAGCGTCTGGTGAGATTATCGAAAGGGGGCTTCTATTGCCGGGGGGTAATCAAGGGTACAATGAGCAACGGGGCACCATGCGCCCCGTATGTTGCCATATAGATATGTGTTTGAGCTGTTGTGAGTTGCTTCACTCTAGTCTCACTTGGTACTCCTTCTCACTGCCGTATTTAACAAAGGCTCGGCAGGCGAAATCCTGAGCCTGACGTTCTAATCCGATCGCTTCATTGCCAGAGTAGTATCCGGCAATGAATCCACCATTGAATCTGCCCAACTCCTCAATCATCTGTTTGGCGTCCTGCTCAATGAGATGGAGATCCTTGGTCTGCAGCGTAGTTTGGATATCCACGGGACACCAGAAGGTCACCTTACCGCCGAAATCCCTAGCTAGGTTGCTGATTCCATGGAGTCTGGGCTGATCGAATTGCAGAACATCCACTCCAACTTCAATCAAGTCCGGAATGATGTCATAGATGTAACCGCAGGAGTGCATGAATACCTTGAGTCCATGGGAATGAGCAAGACTGCATAGCCTGTCAAAACCGGGTTTGAAGATTTCCCGCCACATCTGGGGATGGATCAGCAGCCGATCCTGGGTGCCCCAATCCTCTGCGAACATAATGGCGTCAGCATCGGTAGCTGCAATGTGGTGAATCATTGTAGCCAGTAGGTCTTCGATGGCAGAGAGCAGTTCCATAACTCTGTCTCTTTCCAGATGCAAATCCATCAGAAAAAGCTCCATTCGCCGCATCTTGCGGGCAATACTGAAGGGGAATCCCGGTAGGTGAGCGATATGATACTTGTCTGGAGTGCTGGCGAACCTCACCTGCATCCCTAGATACTGCTCGGGATGGTCGTAGCAAGGGAACTGGTAGGTATCAAAGTCAGACCAGTCGGCCAGTACACCCTTGGCCACCTCGCCCTTAGAAAAACCTTCTAATCGATTCCATGTATTGCCCCATTCATCGATCATCGCCCATCCCGTTTCCGTTCTGTGCCACGGAACACCGGGCCGTTCCGGATCACGGGCTATCCCAGCTCCGACAAAGTCATTGGGATATGGTTCCGGCAAACTCATCGGAATTCGTTCAGGACCGGCAAAGTTAAGTGCCGCTTCCACGATTTCACGGCTGTTCATCCTCTTGACCACCTCAAATTGACTATCTCTTGGGTTCAGGCTGAGTAAGTAACACTAAAGTCTCTAGATTCATTCTGCTTCCCTAGAACCGACGGGTAGTTATTAGGAGCAAAGGCGGTGAGTCAAGAAACTCAACCCACCGCCAGCATGCGTGTACCTACTCGCAGCGGATCTCTACTACTGCCGGGGGCAGCCCTTCCGCGGTGGCTTCCACCCGAATTTGGCCCGGGGTTCTTCCAGCACGCACGCAAGCCAGAACCTGCCCTTCAAAGGTATAGCGCTTGCCGGTACCGTAGTTTTCCTCTGTCTTGGGATTACCCGATCCCAACCCCTGAAGTACGCCTGCCCCCTCAACCTTAACGGAGACCTCAATCGACTCGGCTACTACCGGAACTCCATCCTCGTCAAAGAGCTGAATCGGGATGAAGCACAGGTCCATTCCATCGGCCTTAATTACGCTGCGGTCGGGAGTCATTACCATCTTGGCGGCTTTGCCGGAAGTCTGCAGCTTGTCAGAGGCAACCCTCTGGCCGCCCTTCCAGGCAACACACTCTAATATGCCGGGTTCGTAGGGTATCTCCATTACTGCCATTAGTTTTTCAGGCTTCACTTTGCCTACGCTTTGGCCGTTGAGGATAAACTCAACTTCATCGCAATCGGCATAGGCCTGTACCTTGACGGGTTTGCCGACATATTCCGAGGCAAAGGTCCAATTCCGCTGGACATACTCCCAATGCCATCCCATTCCGTAGAAGGGTTTTCCGGTCCTGTCTGGGTGGGTGGTGAACATATGAATACCATCGTCCAGGCCCCACATGATCTTCCGGTAATAGGATTGGGGTCGACGGTTACCGCTGAGGTCATGATCTCCCTGGAAGCAGCTGAGCCAGGGCCAATCACCAATGAGACCCCGTATCGGTTCATCGAGATCGTAAATTGCCCGGCCGGCTCCGGCCTCACCGAGGTTGTCGTAGGCCGTCCAGATGAAGTCACCGATGACGTTAACGTTTTCCATTGTCGCCTGCCAGTAGTCGTAGGTGTGGAAGGAGTGGGTCTCGGTGCCGTGAATCACCCGCTCGGGGAACTTTTCCTTGTCGTAGGCATATCGCCCATACATATAGTTGTAGCCAGCTATATCCAAGGCATCGAAGGGAGCCTTGGTCTTCTCGCCCCAAGGATCCCTGTCGTCCTTTGGGAGTCCCCCGGTGGGTTTGCCCTGGGAGATTAGGGTCTGCTTGATATCCCGGGGCTCAGGGGTGGTGCCGGGATCGGGAGGATAAAACCCATGGGCCGCCGCGGTGACGGGCCTGGTGGGATCCAGGGAGCGCACATAGTCTGCCTGTACCTTGGTCCAGTAGGCGCCGTCGGATACCCCAAAGAGTTCTGGAATCTCATTGCCGATGGACCAGCAGTAGATACAGGGATGATTGCGGTCCCGCAGCACCATGGCCCGGGTATCGTGCTGCCACCACTTTTCAAAGTAGAGGTGGTAATCCAAGGGGTTCTTCTGGATTCGCCACTGGTCAAAGGTTTCATCGATTACCAATATCCCGATGCGGTCACAGGCATCCAATAAGGCCCGGGAGGGAGGATTATGGGCGGTGCGAAGGGCGTTATACCCAGCATCTTTGAGAATCTGTACCTTTCTTTCCTCAGCCCGGGGGAAGGCACAGGCCCCTAGGAGGGTGTTGTCATGGTGGATACAGCCGCCCCGGAGCTTGAGTTTACGACCGTTGAGCCGGAAACCATTTTTGGCATCGATCTCAATGGTTCGAATTCCGAAGGTAGTCTCGCTGACATCGGCTTCCTCGCCCTCTACCCTCAATACCACCCGGAGGGTGTAGAGATGGGGCTCGTCAACATCCCACAAGAGGGGTGAGGGCACAGTCAAATCGATACTGATGGGTGTCTTGTCCTTGGACCTCAGGGTCACTCTCTCGTGCCCTTCTGACACAGCACTGCCGTCCTCGCCAATGATTGAGATATCAACTTCACCTTCGTATTCTTCCTCGAGGGTGTTGGTGATTTCAACAGCAGCATTGACTACCGCCCTTTCGGCGCTTACCTCCGAAGTGGTGACAAATACATCCCAGGGATGGATATATTGCTTTCCTCCCAGCCAGATGTTAACCTCACGGTACAGGCCGCCTCCAGAATACCAGCGGGTCGATGGTTGCAGGGATTGGGTAGTAATGAATAACGTGTTGGTAATGTCTGTACGCAATTTTTCCGTGAGATCAACCTGGTAGGCGGTGTAGCCGTAGGGATGATGAAAGAGTTTATCCCCGTTTAGGAAGACCTCAGAATTCATATAAGCGCCATCGATGGCCAAAAGTACCGTCTTGCCCACCCATTCCTGGGGCATGTCGAAGTGTTTGGTGTAACTGCCCTGTCCCTCTGGGAAGAATCCATTAGAGGCCCCACCGGGACTATCGGGTGTGCGGGGCTTGTTGATGATATAGTCGTGGGGTAGGTCGACCTTCTGTGTTTGCCAGCCAAAGGCGAACCAGCGAGTTGTGTGATCAGAAAACTCCCAGTCGAAGTTAAAAGGAATCTCTCTCACGTCTGTTCCCCCTTATGTATGTTCTGGTTTCTCTCTCCCCTTCACTATATACCATTATTTGGACTTGGTAAAGAATTCTGGAAATTTACTGATGATAAGAGGGGATTTGAACGATAACGCGAAGGTGTAATTACCCCTGCGCGCGAAACCATATGTGTTCTGTATCGGATGCGGGTTAGGAATAGGGCAGACTTTCATATATTCTAGGGTTTGGAGTGAAGCTGATGGCTAGGACGAAAACTTCAGCCTTTGGCACCTCAAGACGAGAGAGCCATGATGCTTCGGAGTTTTATAGTCGGAGTATATATAGGAAGGAAATAGGGGTTATCTATGAGCAGCTCAGCACCATGGTTGAGTCAAATCAGCGAGTTGTACCCGATAGGCCCTTAGAGGAGTGGGCCAACAGAATCTACTGCCACAGCTCCGAGGATATGTCCCATATCCCCAATGATAGCGTTGGTTTAGCCTTTACCTCACCGCCTTACAACGCCGGTAAGGACTACGATGAGGATCTAGGTCTGTGTGATTACCTGTCTTTAATCGGCAGGGTCGCCAGTGAGGTCTATCGTGTGCTCAAGCCGGGAGGTCGGTATGTAGTCAACATCGCCAATCTCGGTCGGAAACCCTATATCCCTCTCCATTCCTACTTCTATATGGTTCATACCGCGGTGGGATTTCAGCCCGCAGGAGAGATTATCTGGCAAAAGGGAAAGGGTATGAACGGAAGCTGCGCCTGGGGTTCTTGGCTTTCCGCGAAGGCTCCCCGGCTGCGGGACGTTCACGAATACTTACTGGTGTTCACTAAGGACGGATTTAGCCGACCGGACAGAGGACAATCGGATATTTCTCGGGAAGAATTCATGAGCGGCACCCTATCGGTTTGGAATATAGCCCCGGAGTCTGCCAAGAAGGTAGGCCATCCGGCTCCCTTTCCCCTGGAGCTGGCCGATCGAGTAATTCGGCTCTTTTCCTATACCGATGATGTGATACTGGATCCCTTCTGCGGCTCAGGCACAACCTGTGTGGCTGCTGCCTTAAGCGGAAGGTTCTATGTTGGGTATGATATTGTGCCGGAATACTGCGAGCTATCGAGAGCGAGGATTCGAGAAGGCCGATGAGGAGCCTTTAATCCTTGCTGCATAAGGAGTGGATGCAATCAATGTCACATGCCAATAACAGGTCTGACAAGAAGGAACAGGGCCGTTCAGGTAATCCCGTCTTTCCCGGGTGGTACGCTGACCCAGAGGCCCGGATCTTCCAAGGGCGCTACTGGATCTACCCAACCTATTCGGCACCCTATGATGAACAGCTTTTCTTTGATGCCTTTTACTCCGATGATCTAGTCCAGTGGACCAAAGTAGGTCCCATCTTGACCAAGGAGGATATCCCCTGGGCTCGCCGGGCAATGTGGGCACCTTCACCCATTGAGAAAAACGGCAAATACTATTACTACTTTGCCGCCAATGATATCCAAAGCAATGATGAACTAGGTGGAATCGGGGTTGCCGTTGCCGATCAGCCAGAGGGCCCCTTTCGGGATGCCTTGGGAAGGCCTTTGATCGGTGAGTTCCACCACGGAGCCCAGCCCATCGATCCCCATGTGTTTATCGATGATGATGGCACCGCTTCCTTATACTATGGCGGGTGGCGGCATTGTAATGTCTGCAAACTCAACGACGACATGATTAGCCTTGGGGTATTCGATGATGGTGAGATATATAAAGAGATCACACCCGAAGGGTTTGTTGAAGGCCCTTGCATGATCAAGCGCAATGGCAAATACTACTTCATGTGGTCGGAGGGCGGTTGGACGGGACCGGATTACTCCGTTGCCTACGGCATTGCCTCATCACCCCTGGGCCCCTTCAAGAGGGAAGGGACAATCCTACAGCAGGATCCCGAGGTAGCTACAGGAGCCGGCCACCACGGCATCTTCAATATTCCCGGTACCGATGAATGGTATATTGTCTATCATCGGCGTCCTTTGGGAGAAACGGATCGGAACCACCGGGTGGTATGCATCGACCGGATGGAGTTCACCTCGGATGGTCGAATCAAGCCTGTGAAGATCACCCATCAGGGGGTAGAGCCCCGTCCTTTGAAGTAGCCTGTCCTAACAGATGATACAGAGGCTGTACACGAGATAGTCAACACTACTAGGACCGCAGCGAAGGTATGACCTTTGGTGCGGTCTTCTTGATCCGGAACGAATCCTCCGTTAGTGGGCGCAGTTTCCCTTGTTCCAAGGACAACCGGCAAGTGCCATATCGGAGGGAGTGCATCCCAGTAAATTCTCCAGGGGGAAAAGGGATCACCAGCTGCCGCAAGAAAAAGTCAGAAGAGATACAATTGCCGCAAATATTAGAGGGGTAATTGGCACTTCTAACCCACCATATCTTGAGACGATACAGACAGAGAACCGGGCACAACCACATAGAACATGCCTGCCCTCCTATGAAAGGAGCTTACCGCGATGAAAAGAATAGACGCCCATGTTCATGGGGAGCCGCCTCAGTCTGCCAGGGAAGGTAGAGAGTTTGTTGAGAGGTACCGAAGCCTGGGTATTGACAAAGTGGTGTTAATAGAAGATCCCCATACTGTGCTCAAGGCAATGGGCGTTTGTGGGGACTTTATCATTCCGGTGTTTCGGGTAAAGCCCGATATCGTGACCCCCAATGAGATCGAGACTTACTTCAAGATGGGCTGCAAGGGAATCAAGTTCATTCGCCCTGGAAGTGCCTATAGCGATCAGAAGTACATGCCGCTATATAGAAAAATCGCGGAGCTGGATGGAGTTGCTGTCTTCCATACTGGATACCTTGCCCATCGTAACTACAAGAACCCCGAACCCCTGAACATTCTCGACATGGCCCCGGCTCATCTCGATGCCATTGCCCGGCAGGTTCCCACTCTGCGGATGTTGATGTCCCATTACGGCAATCCCTGGTGGGAGGAAGCCTGGAAGGTATCCTACTCCCATGACAACATCTATGCCGATTTGTCAGGAGGAACGGCCTACATCAGATCCATGTTTCTGTGGAAGGAACTCTTGGCCCCCAACGGAAAGCTCTTCCTGCCGGCCGTGGAGAAGCTCTGCTTTGCCTCTGATATTCACTACTTCCGTTCGGAACTAATGATTGAACCCTATTTTGATTTCTACGATACTTTGCTGAGTGAAATCGGCGTCAGTGAGGAACTAGCGGAGAGAATCAACTATTTCAATATCAGTGAGCTCTTCAAGCTGTAGGTAGGAGGTGTACCAGTGGAGGGTAAGAATCGCAAACTGCGAATTGTACTCATCGGGGGTGGCAGCTATGCATGGACTCCCAAAATCGTCACCGACTTAGTTCTTGAACCAGGCTTGGCTGGGTCAACGGTGGTCCTCAATGACATAAATCCCGAGGCTAATGAGGAGTTGGCGCAATACTGTCGCTTGGTGGTTGATAAAGCAGGAGCCGACATTAAGATTGAGACAGAGACCGATTTGGCGATTGCTGCCAAGGATGCCGATTTCGTTCTCCTGACGATCTCCACCGGCGGTCTCGAAGCGATGACCCATGATATCGAGATCCCGGCTAAGTATGGAATTATGCAGCCCGTAGGCGATACCGTCGGCCCCGGTGGTATATCCCGGGCACTGCGAAATATCCCGGTGGTAGTGGACATCGTCAAAACCATCGAATCGGTAGCTCCCAGGGCTTGGCTCCTCAACTACACGAATCCAATGACCACCCTGACTAGGGCCTGTCACCTGACCAGCTCTGTGCGAACGGTGGGTCTATGTCACGAACTCTTTGGGGTGATGAATCGCTTGTCCCAGTTGCTGGGCATAGACGCCGATGAGATGGTCCCGGTTGTAGCTGGAATCAACCATCTAATTTGGATTCTAGAACTGACTGCCCATGGTAGGGATTTGCTGGCGGAACTTAAGAAATACTGGGCAGACCATTCCTCGGAGATGCTTGGCTTTGACAAAGAGAAGGTATCCCAGGATCCCTTTGGCGATCGGATGGCTGTGAAGTTTAACCTATTGGATGTCTACGGGGTGTTGCCGGCAGCCGGAGATCGACATATTGCCGAGTTCTTTCCCTATTTTCTCACATCCCGGGCTAACTATGGCCTCGACTACGGAGTTGGCTTGACTACCATCCAGCGGCGGAGGGAGAATCTGGCTAAGGCTCAGCAGAGGATTAGACACCTAATAGCCAATCCAGAGGAGATCTCCGTCGAGGAGTCCAATGAAGCCGCTGCGGATATCATTTCTGAGATTGCCGCGGGTCGTGAGGCTATCCACATCCTGAATCTACCTAATACCGGTCAGATTGACAATCTGCCCAGGGAGGCAGTGGTAGAAACCATGGGCGTTGTCGGACCCAATGGGGCCCGGGGAATTGCCGTTGGGTCCTTGCCTGCACCGGTGGCTTCGATCCTCCGGCGTCACGTAGAAAATCAGGAGATGACCGTGGAGGCAGGACTTACCGGCAATAGAAAGCTGGCCTTTCAGGCGATGCTCAATGATCCGCTGCTGCAGGGGCTATCGCTCCATGAAGCCTCCCAGATGTTCGACGAGCTACTGGAAGCCAACAAAGCGTATCTACCCCAGTTTTAGGTAAATCAAGTAATGTTCTACTGCCGCAGCTGAGGGACATACCTTGGCTGCGGTTTTTGTGTGCCCCGTTGTATGGCGAAGGCCCCAGAGTCGCATCGCAATCCTGAACCGACAAGTAAGGGCACCACTTCAAAATGAAGCAGTGCCCTCTTCTTAATTGCTCTTCACGTTATCATCATGTTCTAATTAAGCATGAATTAGCCAAATCAGTGCATAACCGACGGTCACAGCCGTTAGGGTAAAGGGAACACCAATCCTCATAAATTCTCCTGCGCTTACCTCGTATCCATCCCTACGCAGAATGCCAAGGGCGGTAATGTTAGCAGAGGCACCGATAGGTGTTAAGTTTCCTCCTAGAGTTGCGCCAGAAATAAGTCCGAAGTAAAGAATATACGGCTCGACTCCTAACACTTGAGCAATTCCGGCGGTGACCGGCAGCATCGTCGCCACATAGGGAATATTGTCAATAAAGGCAGAGAACAATACAGAAGCCCACACGAGAAGTGTATAGACAATAAAGAGGTTATCTCCACTCAAGCGAACAAAGATTTTGGCTATATCATTGACAAGCCCTGCCCTAGTGACGCCACCAACGACTACAAACAGCCCACTTAGCAGAAGCAGGGTGAAATAGTCGAGCTCCTTCAGCGCATTCCAGATAACCCCAAAGTTGTTCTTCCTGATTGCGCTTCGCAGTACCCCAATTGCGAAAAGACCGACACAGATTAGTCCATTGGTGATGCTCGGTTTCTGTGGGATAAAGGAAGCTAGAATCAGAAGAACAACCATGCCGACCAGAAGCATGGAGGGGAAATAGTCTCTAACCTTGGTTCTTCCATCGGCTCTGACCGACTGCTTGTACTCCCTGAAGATGTAGAACAGAATCAGCGTTGCAGCAATGGCACCTGCCTGGACAACCCAGAACAATCCCGGCTTGCCGCGGAAGACAAAGAAGTCTAGAAAGTCCATATTGGCGTATCCACCAAGAAGAATCGAAGTGGTGTCACCGACCAGGGTAGCCGCACCCTGGAGGTTGGAAGCCACTGCAATAGCAATCAGGCTCGGGACTGGCGAGATCCCCAATTTTTTCGAAATACTCAAAGCCACCGGTGCAACCATGAGAACCGTCGCCACGTTATCGATAAACGCGGAAACGAACCCGGCAAAAAGGGACAGTGCAATAATTGCCCACTTAACGTTGGGCATTCTTTCGATAATCAAGT
Source organism: Bacillota bacterium (assembly GCA_012727955.1). Classification (NCBI taxonomy): domain Bacteria; kingdom Bacillati; phylum Bacillota; species Bacillota bacterium. The sequence continues at coordinate 8,211 of JAAYGB010000041.1, read as the reverse complement.
CCGCAAGCAGTGCCGGCATCTTGGATTCGATGAACAGAGCCACAACACCCATGGTACCGGCGATCATCAAGATCACATTCCAATCAACTACAGCAAACACTTCGCCGAAAGGAACAATTCCCAGCAGCACATAAACCGCCGCTGAGGCTAAGGCTATGTAAGCCCGATGCTTAGGTAATGACAAAAGCAACACATAAGTAAGCACAAAAATTATCGCCGCAGCAATTTTCACCTATTCTCTCCTCTTTTCACGCGTCTCCAGGACATTCTGCACAGAATGGGTTACTGGAGTGAAATGGTTCAAATCCCCGGGCTATTGTATCAAAAGAAACTACCAGAGACAACGACAGCGGGTCCACGAAAAGAGGCTGTTATCCACCCCTACTAACGGAGATGCCAACAGCCAAAAGCTGCGTACTATACTGGTCTTTGCGCTCCTTCGCCAGCATCATCATGAACTCATCCCCGGCAATGATCTCTTTCCCCAACAGGTACTTAGGCAGCTGATGCAACGGTCCTTGTCTCCTTCAAGTTTTGTTTAGCCTGTGCGGAGCAAGACTTAATTATTTCCAGTACCGCTAGTAGAGATCGCCATGGTGAGACAGGCTGGGGCCAAAAAGGGTGCGCTCCCCATCGGGAACGCACCCTTTACGCCGTTGAACTATCTAACACTGGATTTTTGAACTTCGTAGCCCACATTGGTAATGGCCTTTTCAATGTCTTGGAGAGAAATCTTATCTTCATCAAATTCTAGTTTTACTTTGCTGGAATTGAACATCACCTTTATCGTATCTTGGGCCACTCCGTCAAGGGCTTCAATGGCACCTTCGATTTTCTGCATGCAGGATGGACAGGTTAAAGTTTCCAATTGCAGTGTTGCCGATTTCATCTTGCAGTCTCCTTTCGGATAAATCTCCTTTATCTTAGCTGATTGCCTCAGCTCATTTCTTCTAGTAAATTATAGCCTACTTCATCATCTGGAACCTTGATCTGGATCAGGTTTTCCAGGTTATCCCCTGAGTTTGTAGCGCAGCAATCTCATTCCGTTCAGGATTACAGCTAAGATGCTGCCTTCATGAACTAGCATACCGATGGACATATTCATCCAGTCACTAAAGAGTACGCTGGCTAGTAAAACCAAGACAACTCCCACAGCGATCACGATATTCTGTCTCATGTTCCTGGCAGTAGCCTTGGTAAGGCCTAGAGCATGGGGCAACCGGCCAAAATCTGAGTTCATCAAGACCACATCTGAGGTTTCAATGGCCACATCGGTGCCGCCACCCATAGCAATGCCGATATGGGCTAGGGCAAGGGAAGGACTGTCATTCACCCCGTCTCCTACGAAGGCTACGATTTGACCTTTGTCAATTAGTTCTTTGACATAGGCCGCTTTATCCTCCGGCAGCATGTTTCCATGGGCTTCTGTTAATCCCAGCTCGCGGCTGACTACGTCAACGGTGCCTTGGTTGTCACCGGAGAGCATCACAAGGTTCTTTACGCCAAGTCTTCTGAGTCTCTGGAGCTCTTCCCTAACCCCTGGACGGATCTGGTCCCGTATGCCCATTAGAACCTTCAGCTCGCCATCAACTGCTGTCAGGACCAATGAGTTACCGTTTTTTTCAAAGCGGGAGATGTCGGCTCTAGCCTGCTGACTAAGGGCAACCTTTTCTCTTTCCATTAAGGCCACATTGCCTACGGCTAGTCTGTGACCATTTACAGTGGCCACAATTCCGCTGCCCTTTACCACCTCTGTTCCTTCCACCTCTGAAAACCGAGTCTCGCCTATTTCCTCTAAAACCGCTTTGGCTAAGGGGTGGTCTGATTCGCGCTCTACACTGGCTAGATAACCAAGGGCCTCATCAGTATTGTTTCCATAGTACGCTACCTCTGCAACGGAGGGATTACCCATGGTGAGTGTGCCGGTCTTGTCGAAGACCATGGTATCCACTCTGCTGAAGTCTCCGATTACTTCACTGCCCTTAAGCAACACGCCGTGCCTGGCTCCATTTCCGATGCCAGCCACATTGGAGACAGGTACGCCAATCACTAAAGCACCTGGGCAACCTAGAACTAAGATGGTGATAGCCAGCTCTAGATCCTTTGAAAACAGCCAGACCAGAAGGCCGATAATCAAGACTGCCGGCGTATAGTATTTGGCAAAGCGATCAATAAAGCGCTCCGCTTCAGACTTGGAGTCCTGGGCTTCTTCCACCAGTTCAATAATCCTACCGAAGATGGTATCTTCACCAACACGGTCAGCCACAATTTGAAGGGTTCCGTTATCTAAGATGGTACCGGCAAAGACACTGTCACCCTGCGCTTTACCGACAGGGATAGATTCGCCTGTGATGCTGGCTTCGTTGATGGAGCCTTCACCGGAGACAACAGTGCCATCCACCGGTACTTTAGCCCCGGTTCTTACCAGCAAAATATCGCCTACATCGACTTCGTCGACGTCAACCTCTTGGAACTCGCCATTTTCCATTTGTTTAAGCGCACTTTCTGGTGCCATCTCTGTGAGCTCTTTGATGGCCGAACGGGTTTTATTCAAGGTTCGCTGCTCTAGATAGGCACCGAAGAGGAAGAGGAAGGTGACAATGGCAGATTCCTCAAAGTTTCTGATGATAAAGGCTCCAGTAACGGCGATGGTAACAAGAACATCAATGCTAATTACCTTAACCCTTAAGGCTTGATAGGCTTGGATGGCAATAGGGGCTATGCCTAAAATCGAAGCGATGATCAAGGCCCCTTCAAAGAGTGGTACATTGCCAACTGTCCATTTACTGAGAAAGGCAATGGCAATTAGGATACCGCTGATTAGGGCAATAGTGTTCTTGTTTCTCAAGATGCGACGTTGTAATTTCATACCCTCACCTCTCTTCATTGCTAACTCCAAATTGCATCCAATTACTTAACTAGAGTCCTATGCTGCCTGTAGCTGACGATGATAGTGCCGCAAACAACTTCCTAAGCGCTATAAGCTTCATCGAGTTCCTGGAGCAGGGTGTAAACGGCCTCGTAGGTTTCGCAGACATTGCCTGGTACTTGGTAATTCCCAGTGATTTGGCGCAGCTGGGCAAATTCATCGGTGAGGTCCGGCTTCGCTGTGCCAGCAGCCTGCATTTTCTCCCTTAGTACATCGAACACTTTGCGTACCTCATGGAATTCTGGGTGGGTTCCCCCGTGGACACGGGCTACAACCGGTACATACATCTCCAGCTTCTCTAGGTTCCGCGCCTTTACTTCGGCAAATCTCGTCATTATTTATTCCTCGCTTTCGTTTCATTTTGTGTGGTTGCCAGGCTTTACATGTATACCTTACCATGGCAAGTACTGCAGGGAATTGATCCCGGTCAAGATTTGGTTTTTTGTCAGGACTGCAGAGGAAAGGGAGGCTCTGTGTCCTTACCGCTACCCTTGCACGAACCTTCGCCCGACGCCTCATCTTTACCGGGACAGGGAATTGCATCTGCGAAGGGAAATCTTCTTGGGGGAGGCGGGATAGATGCAGGACATTGCCAGTTACAGTACCTTTAAGACTATTGAGCCTATTAATAGGGGCTGGTCACGGGACCAAAAGTATCGGGTCGAGACCCAGGACGGTAGGACCTTACTACTTCGGGTTGCAGATATTTCTCAACATGACAGGAAACAAACCGAGGTAGCTATGATGAAACAGGCCGCGGCCTTGGGAATACCGATGTCAGTGCCGTTAGAATTTGGGACCTGCAATGATGGTAAAAGTGTGTACGGGCTTTTGACCTGGTGTGAAGGTGAAGATGCCGAGGTGGTGTTACCCCGCCTCCCAGTGATGGAACAGTACCTCTTGGGGGTAGAGTCCGGGGAGATTCTTAGAAAGCTTCATTCCCTTCCAGCACCGGTGGATCTGGAGAGATGGGGTCCTCGGTTTAACCGGAAGATAGATGCCAGGATTCAGATGTACCGGGAGTGTGGAATTAGAATCGATGGGGATGACCAGATTCTAAATTACATTGAAGCCAACCGCCATTTGCTCACGGGCAGGCCCCAGTGTTATCAGCACGGAGACTATCATGTAGGTAACATGGTTCTGACAGAGGATAATCAGCTGTCAGTCATTGATTTTAACCGCTGGGACTATGGCGATCCCTGGGAGGAGTTCAACCGAATTGTCTGGAGTGCAGCAGTCAGCCCCCATTTTGCCACCGGGCAGCTGAGGGGGTACTTTGGCGGCGATCCTCCAATGGAGTTCTTTCGGCTGTTAGCACTTTATATCGCAACCAATACCATCTCGTCTATCCCCTGGGCAATTCCCTTTGGGGATGAGGAGATCCAGGTGATGAAAAACCAAGCTCAGGATGTATTGGCTTGGTTCGATAACATGAACAATCCGGTTCCAACTTGGTACCTAGAGGACTGGCATGTGCAATCCATCGATGGTGTGCCCTATAGACTAAAAGCGCCCTGGGACCTTTCCTTTATCGGGAAATACGGTAAGGTGTTTAAGGTCTTTGATGAACAGGATTCCGGTAATATCTGCTTTGGAGTGCAAAAGGGCGAGGAAAAGTACTTTGTCAAATTCGCGGGCGCTCCCACCATCGGTTACTCTGGCCCTCCGGAAGAGGCGGTTAAGCGCCTAAAAGAGTCTGTGCCGGTGTATCGAGACCTAGCCCACCTCAATCTGGTGAGACTCCTGGAGGCCGAGGAGATTGGCGGCGGCTTTGCCCTGGTCTTTGAGTGGGTTGACGGGGAATGTATGGGTAAACAGTACCCAGAGTCTAGGCAAAGGTTCTTGCAGCTGCCCAAGGAGACAAGGCTTGAGGCTTTTGACGCCATCTTGTCCTTTCATGCCCACGCAGCATCCCAGGGATATGTCGCCATTGACTTTTACGATGGCTGCATCATGTATGATCTTACCGCCAAGAAAACGGTGCTCTGTGACATTGATTTATACAGTAGGGCTCCCTATACCAACAATATGGGTAGAATGTGGGGTAGTACCCGTTTTATGTCTCCCGAGGAATTTCAGTTGGGGGCAGTAATCGATGAAGTTACCAATGTGTACTTAATGGGAGCCACAGCCTTCGCTTTATTTGCTGAATCTGACCGAACACCGGAGAAGTGGCAGCTAAGCGAGAAGTTATATGAAGTTGCGGCAAAGGCTGTTAGTGATGCCCGCAGTCAGCGGCAGCAATCTATTCAGCAGTTTGTCGATGAGTGGAATGAGGCCAGGGAAAAGTGATCCCCTGTGCTTGAAAGGATGACAGCATGGCTAGACTGCCAAGAATCAGAAGGCGAAATATCAGGGTTGGGGTTATTGGCCTCTATGGCGCTGGCAAGACGGTGTTTCTGACCTCCCTGATCAACCATCTGCGCAACCACGATCCAAAGCGGTTTCAGCTTGGCGATTCGCCCTGCCGGGTGACGGTCTTTCGAGAGTTGGCACCGGAGTACAACCTGCCTCGGTTTCCCTACGAGCAGTATCGGTCCTCCTTGGTTAATGAAAGACGTTGGCCCCGGAAGACTACCGTCACTTCCAATTACGTCCTAGCGTACGCCCGCTCGGACCACCCCCTCGTCAAGTATCGGCTGTCCCTTTTGGACCTTCCCGGGGAGAGAATTATGGACCTGTCTATGTATGGCAGTAGTTACCGGACCTGGAGCAGGGGGATCTTACGGCGATTGCAGCTGGAAGAGGAATACCGGGAGCCGGCAGAAGCCTACTTGCGACTGGCTGCTAGGCCCACCACCAGTGAAGCGGTGTTGATCGAGGCCTATCGGCAGCTGTTGCGTCGGCTTTTTTGTGGGTATCGTCCGATGATCACCCCCTCAACCTATCTTTTGCCCGCCAAGACCGATGACCTGACAGCGATTCCCCAACGGGGCGTCTTTGATCAGACCTTTGTTGGCCTTGGGCCCGACAGTCAGTTTGCTCCACTGCCAGAGAGGACTCTGTCCCAGAATCGAGACCTAGAAAAACGGTTCACCCAGCGCTATAACGCCTATGTCCGGGAAATTGTCAGGCCCATGGCCAACTTTCTGCGAGGCTGTGATTCTCTGGTGATTTTAGTGGATGTGGCCACGGTGTTGGCTGGTGGAGTTAGCTCTTACCATGGGTGTCGGGAGCTCTTGGGGGAAATCATCGGTGCCTTGAAGCCCGGAGACAGTGGTTTACCTTCCTATGTTTTGCGGGAAGGAACGCGCCTGACGGGAGATATTGTTCCCGGAGCTGATTCTCTGCTTCGACTGGCGATTCCCCACATCAACCGGGTGGCATTTGTTGCGACCCAGGTCGATCGGGTCCATGAAAGGGAGCGGCAGAAGCTAGCGGGTCTGCTAAAGGACATGACCTACGACCTGATTGATGCCCGCAAAGAGCAGTCCTGGGGCTTACAGGTAGATTGGTTTGCCTGTGCCGCGGTAGCCTCCACCGATAGCAAGCAGAACGGGATGATTCAGGCTCGGCTCCAGGAGGACAAGCTTGACAATGTCATAGTTAACTATACTACCACTCCGGTTCCCGAGTACTGGCCAGAGGATTGGTCTCCAGGGGATTACCAGTTTCCCTTTGTTCGGCCCAGCATTCCCCTAAGGCGGGACGCTCCACCAAGGCACTTGGATTTGGATCGGGTGGCTAGGTTTGTATTAGCCTAAGGAAGGTGAGTGAGGATGTCTAGAGTTCAGGAACAAACCACCTATGGGATTCCAGCGCAACAGGCTAAGACCCTAGAGATTGTGACAGAAGAAGAGGAGATTACCCTCGATACCGGCTTTGATGAAGCCGAGGATCCTGATCTGCAATTGGATCTGGAATCGGACTTTCAGTTCGAACCATGGCTGGCGAGAATAGTTTCCAGCAGGGAAGCCGCAGCTCTGGTCGGGGGCATTGTTCTTCTCATTGGACTGTTTGTCTTGACCCAAACCCTGTCGGCGGTGGCGACGCTGATGAGTTTGCCGCAGCCTCTGCGCCTTGGCGGGTATGTCCTTCTGGGAGCGGTGCTGGTGGGCTTGGCATGGTGTGCTATAAGGTTGTTGCGGCCCCTTTGGCGACTGCGTCGATCTCCTCAGCTGAGAAGTCAGAGCTTGTTGGTCTTGGCTCAAAGGCAAAGGGCTCGGGAGAAGGCTGCCGATGATCTTGCTGAGGCGAAGCGGCTGTTAACGGATATTCTCCAGGCTCATCCGGTGATGGACCCTGCTGCCCACCGACGAATCCTGAAGTTTGGTTTTCAGGTTGATGAACTGGAATCGATTCGCAGGGGAGCTCTCAGGATCTTAGAGGAGGAAATGACCACCTATGAATCCTGGCTGGAGCGTTATTTGACTTTGTTTGTCAGGCCCCTTGAGCAGGTGGCCAAGCGAAGGGTCAAACAGTACGCGGTGAGGGTTGGCGCCTTGACCGCGGCACTGCCAACGGACTTCTTGACTACCGCGGCAGTGTTGTACAACTCCACCTTGATGGTCCACGACCTCTGCCAAATCTTCGGCCTGCGGACAGGACGCTTCGGGGCTCTGACCATCACCACCCGAGTCTTGACCAATGTCCTGGCTTCAGCCTATGCCGACGATGCCGCTGAGGCAGTGGGGGACATCATTGCCGAGGCCCTTCCCGAAGGCCTAGGAGTCGGCGGCAAGGTAGTTGGCAATGTGGTGAAACCGGTGGGAGAAGCTGCCATCAACGGAGCCCTGCTCCTGAGGTTAGGACACCGCACGATAGCCCTGCTCACCCCCTGTAAGTAGGGGCAGTGAAATGCGCCGCAGTTACTTCCTTGGCTAAGGACATACCGGATTGGCAGCCGAGGTGGAAGCTGGACTGGAAGGAAGTGAAACATTGGTCATCACAGAAGCTGCTCTGGAGGACGTCGAGGTTCTAAGTGAACTGGATCGTCACCTTCGTAAGGAAAACTTACCGAGGAAGATTAGAGACAAAGAGATTCTCGTCCTGCGGAAAGATGACAAGATAGTTGGATGGCTGCGGTATGGCTACTTCTGGGACAACCTTCCCTTCATGAACCTGCTGTTCATTTTGGAGCCCTATCGCTTCCAAGGGCTGGGCAGCCGATTGGTAGCCCATTGGGAACAGGCGATGAAGGAAAGGGGTCACAGGATTGTTATGACCAGTACCCAGGCTGATGAGGAGGGCCAGCACTTCTACCGCAAGCTGGGGTATCGCGATATCGGCGGGTTTGTGCTCCCCGGGGAACCCTTGGAACTAATCATGATTAAGGAATT
>JAAYGB010000040.1 GCA_012727955.1 Bacillota bacterium | reverse complement strand
GCTGGGGGATCGACTGTTGTACGATGACTACATGCTGACCCGGGAAACCTTGGCAACCCAGATTCGCCTCTACTTGGCCGTTCGCCAAGTCAACGAGGAAAAGGGCTTTGATTTCTGCGGCATCAAGGGGCAGCGGGAGATGTCGGAGTATGTTTGTATCGCCGACGTTGCCGAGATGCTGCTTAACGACCCCTACGACTGGAACGGCCCGAAGGAGCCCACCGTCTGTGCCACTGAAGCCGATGCCAATGCCGCCATCACGATGCAGATGCTAAAATACGTCTCCGGAGGACTGCCGGGTCTCTTTATGGACGTTAGGTTGTACCACCCCGACAAAGACCTGTGGGATTGGTGCAACTCCGGTAACCACTCCAGTTACTATGCCAACCTGAGTATGGATCCCAAGGACAACTTCGAAAAAATCACCTTCCATCCGGCCTTGGATCTTTACTTTAAGTCCGGAGGAGCTTCCGTGGAATTCAACGCGGCAGCGGCAGAGATGACCTTTGCTAGACTGGGTATCTGGGACGACAAACCCTATATGGTCATCGCCAAGGGAGAGACGGTGGAACTTCCTCCTGAGGAAGCCAAAGCCCTCAACGACCAAACGGATCCCACTTGGCCCCATGCCCACGTCCGACTGGAGAGCTCCTTCCAGGAGTTTCTCACCGTCTTCCCCTGCAACCACATCCAGGGGATGGTTGGCGACAGGGTGCGAGCCTTGACCTATCTCTGTGAAATCACCGGCATCACCCCGATTGTCCTCGGGGATGCGGGACAGGAACGCTTGGCTCCCCTGTGGGAACGCCTGGGGTAGACAACACCTAGCAACTAATTGAATGTGGAGATAAAAAAGCCTTGGCGCAGGTTCAAACCTGTCCAAGGCTTTTTCATTCTACCTCTTATCTAACTCCTTATTAAGTCCGTTAGCCCTCTAGGAAGGTCCAGAGGTTACCGCCAAGGAGTTTGGCCACATCCCTTTCGATTTCTTCACGGGTGACAAGCCAACCGGTATCAGCCAAGTCCTCATACTTGTCAGCAAGGACCTTAGCGATGATTTGACGGGAGTGGGCCCACTTGTAGATGAGTTGATCCAAGACTCGGGCGTCGGAGTGTTGGGGAATCACGCTGGAGCCCAGAAGCTCAAAGCGCATCCGAGTAATCTCCTCGACGAGACTGGGGTTATTCAGGAACCACCAGCACCCGAAGACCATTAGGTTACGGAACTTACGGGCAGCCACCGCCAGTTCATGCTGGTTCTCCCGGGACAACATGGTGACCATGAACTTGTTGTCGGGATAGTTGCGGCAGAGGTATTCTACTGCCGTGATATCGGACTTGCCCACGGCATCGCCGGCAACTTGCAGGCCAGGATTGGCCGAGCGTTTGACGCCAATCATCAAGGCAAAGGGAACGTTGGTCTCCCTCGATACCGGCAGGACGCACCGCTCAATGACCTTTGCCATATCGGAATCCTCGGGATACCGGAAGGTATAGGGCAAGGATACCGCCATGTATACCGGCTTCATCCTACCGATCCAATCCTTCAGGAAGCGCTGCACCTCTGCTACCGTTGGCTCCGTCAACCCTACCTCTACCTTGTAACCCCATTCCGCCAACCGTCTACAGGCGTTGGGCCAATCAATCAGCAGGGGATCTAAGCGCAGGGCTGCCAGGAACCGCTCGTCGGTACAACCGCCCTTCTCCAGCCACACCCTTCGCTCTGCATCATCGAAGGGGTCATTGGTCATGATGGCCTTGGAGATGTTTCCTACTTCAAATACTTTGTCAACGTACTCTTCCACCGTTAGGTTGGCAAAATACTCCCGATAAGAAGCCACATCTCGGCTTGAAACATCTAAACCCAACTTGTGCAGGGTAGTTAGCACGCCCCGGGCGGCTTCACTGTAGGGGCTGTTATCCAGGAACAGCCGCTGCCAAATCAGATCCGCCTGCTCCTGCTTACCCATGGTCCAATACTGCTCATAGGGCATCGATTCAATTCTCATCGTCTCCGCGATGAGATAGTGATAGGTTACCAGCTCGTCAAATCCCCAGAGAAGCAGATCACCAAAGTCCGGGGAATACAGATGGGTGTGGATATCCACTACCGGAGTACTTTCAACGACCTCAGACACTACCTGGCGCAGATCTTCCCGTTTCACTACTGTCATTGCAACACCCTCCCTTTGTCATCGTATTTCATCGGATTTACCGCTTATATCCTTCTTCGCCAGTTACTAGACTCCTGGAAACTATCCCAGCTGGAGAGAAAAAACTGGCCCTCTACGTCCATGGTAGAAGGCCAGTAGTTCTGCTTTTTCTAATTCAACTTTGTTATCGCTTCCCTCACGGCATCGGCATGTCCATCCACCTGAACATCATACCAGATCTGGGCCAATCGCCCCTCCCCATCGATTAGAAAGGTGGAGCGAACAAATTCCCAACTTTCTTGCTCAGAGTTCTTTGTCCGCCGGTAGACACCATAGGCCTTGGCAACGGCCAAGTCCTCATCACTGAGCAGCGGGAAATTCAGGTTGTACTTGTCGGCAAACCTTCTATGGCTGGCTGCACTGTCCTTGCTCACCCCAAGGACCACAGCATTCAATGTTTGATACTCCCTTAGGTTATCTCTGAAGCTACAGGCTTCTATCGTGCATTTAGGGGTATCATCCTTGGGGTAGAAATACAGTACCACGTTCTTACCGACGTAGTCCTTTAGGTTAACTACGGCTCCATCCTGATCAGGCAAGCTAAACTTGGGAGCTAGATCCCCAATTGCCAGCTTATTGGACATAGATTGCACCTCTCTCCCCATGGAAATGGCTTCAGGTCATCTATGCCCGACCCGCAAGGGTTTAAACCCCACCCTCGACAAGGGTTCCTAGCCTTTTACTTCGCCGGCTGAAACAGCTCCAATCTCTCCCCGTCGGGGCCGTAGAAGAAAAGAATCCGATGGTCGTTGAAAATTGTCTTGGGCTCGGGATCAATTAGTTCAACGTTATGTTCCTTCAACTTAGCATACATAGCGTCGATATCCCGCACGGTAAAGGTCAGATGATCGACGATACCATGGGTGCGTTCGCCAACGTCAAATTCCAAGAGTTCGATCTGGGAATCGCCGATTTGAATGAATCCAATCCGACCGTTGGGAGTTTCCACTACCTCCCTCAATTCAAGGCCGAGGACATCGCGATAGAAGGCCACAGACTTGTCTAGATCCGCTACATAAATGCCAATATGTTCGATCTTCTCCAATACTGCTGCCATGAATTGGCACCCCCTACAGTTTGATGCAGATATTTTCTCTATCATCCCACTAGGGTCCTTTAGTGATACCGGGAAATTCCCTTTAGTTTCCAGATTGCCCTTGTTCATTCAATCAATTCGTTTAGTTTATACTAAACATAGTAAACGGGGTAAATGTTGAGGGGAGGTGAGATGCCGTGCCGACCGAGGAAGAAATTCTCTTAGTGGAAGAATTTGGTACCATCTTTGCTCAGTACTGTTCCTCTCGATCCGCCGGTCGCATTCTGGGGTGGCTCATGATCACCGAAGAACCCCAATCCCTCGATGACATCGCCAAGGGTCTTAAGGTTAGCAAGGCAACGGTAAGTAACAACACGCGACTCTTGGAGCAGATGGGTCTGTTGCGGAAGATTGGTATTCACGGTGACCGCAAGGACTACTACCACGTTGCCGATGGGGTGTGGACCTCGACGCTGGCTGCGGGATTGCAGAAGCTGACAGCAATGCAGCGACTGGCACAGACAGGGCTAAAGCTCAATGCTGGCCCCAAGTCTCAAACGCGCTTTGCTGAAATGAATGACACTATCCAATTTCTGACCGACGGCTATCTAAAGCTGCTAGCGGAGTATCAAAATCACAGAAAGGATAAGAACCCGTATTGAAGAAAGCCAGAAAACCCTGTGGAAATGGAGGTAATCAACTATGGCTCTTCTCGAGCTGAAAGGCATCACCAAGGACTACTACCAAGGGTCCGTCAGAGTGCCGGCCCTGCGGGGAATTGACCTGAGCATTGACTCCGGTGAATTTACATCCATCGCTGGACCTTCAGGCTCTGGCAAGACCACTTTGTTGAACTTAATCGGCTGCCTGGATAACCCAACCTCCGGTGAAATCACCTTGGAGGGTAGGCCCCTGGCAGACTTGACCAAAAGGGAGCTTGCCGATGTGCGCCGCGAAAAGATCGGATTCATCTTCCAATCCTACAACCTGATTCCCGTTCTTACCGCCTACGAAAATGTGGAGTTTGCCCTAGCTATGCAAGGCACCTACTCCCCCCAGGAGCTGCGCAAGAGAGTGATCGATATCCTGGATGCCGTGGGGCTAGAGGGACTATACGACCGCAAGCCCCAGGACCTCTCCGGCGGACAACAACAGCGAGTCGCCATTGCCCGGGCACTGGTCAAGGAGCCCAAGTTGATTCTCGCCGACGAGCCCACCGCCAACCTCGATTCAGAAACGGGAAAGTCCATCATCCAGCTGATGCAGCGAATGAATCAGGAGAAAAACGTCACCTTCATCTTCAGTACCCATGACCCCATGGTGATGGAACATGCCCGGCGCCTGATCACGGTGAAGGACGGGAGAATCGAAGCCGACGAAAGGAGGTAACAGCGGTGTATTGGTATCTAGCCAAGCTGGCCTACAAAAATCTTGTGCGCCAGAAGCGAAGAACCTTAGTCACATGCCTTACCCTTTCCGTTGCAATCCTATCGTACATCGCCACCGATGGTTTACTGGCCGGTCTCGATCAGATGGCAATCGACAACCTCATCTCCTACGAAAGCGGCCACATCCAGGTACTGGACCCCCGATATCTCGACGAACGGGATGAGCTGCCTCTCGAATATACCTTCCCCGTCGGAGAGCTTCCTCAACAGATATCCAGTGTCGAAGGCGTAGAGGCGGTGACACCAAGGATTACCTTTTCCGCCCTACTGAACAACGGAATGGACGAACTCCTGGTGGTGGCCCTGGGTATCGACCCCGATACAGACCCTCGGGTTTTCAAGCTCCCGGAGCACATCACCGGTGAAATGTTTGAGCCGGAAAGCTATCAGGCGGTAATCGGCGAGTCCTTGGCTGACCTGATGGAGTTGACCATTGGCGATTATTTCACTCTGATCACAAAAACTAAGACGGGAGCCTTTCAGGCCATCGATGTGCAGATATCCGGACTGGCCAAGACCCCCCATCCAGAGATAAATCTTTCATCGGTGTTTATTCCCTATGATGTCGCGGCAAAGGCTTTAGGGATGCCCGGACAGGCAACGGAGCTCTTTATCCGCATCGGCGATGGCCAGGATGTCGACGGCGTTACTGTGGCAGTCAATCAAGCTTTGGACGCATCTGCTCCCGTCAGAGCCTATAGCTGGCGAGAGGTGTCGGCAGACTTTCTGGCTATGAGTGAGTCGGAAGCACAAATCATGGGCGTCTTCTTGGGACTAATTCTCCTCATCGGTATAGTTGGTGTGGTCAACACTGTTCTCCTGGGCGCGATGGAACGAGTGAAGGAGATCGGAACGATGAAGGCCATGGGACTCCAGGAACGAGAGATTATCATGGAGTTCGCCTTCGAAGCTTTGGGAATTGGAGTGTTGGGCTCCTTGGTCGGAGTGGCTCTCGGCGCCCTGCTCAACTGGTTTTTGGTGGACGTTGGGATGGACCTCACCTACTTTTTCGGTGATATGTCCGTGGGCTATCCCGTCACCGGAAGCATTCACTCCGTGTGGAACCCGCAGACAATGGTGCAGAGCTTTGTCATGGGGGTCTTGATATGCCTCGTCGCCAGTTACCTACCGGCCCGAGCGGCAGCTGTGAAGGACCCAATCCAGTCGCTGCAGGCTCACTAAAGGAGGGACAGATGCAATGATCTTACGGATGGCTATTCGCAACATCAACCGCCATCGCATGCGATCTATACTCAGTTTCTTGGCTATTGCGCTAGGAGTTCTGGTAGTGATCTTAACAAAGTCAATGGTCGATGGTCTCGTGGACTCCGTTACCCGCAACAGCGTGGAGTTAACCTCAGGGCACGTTCGGATCACCCAACGGGAGTATCGGCCGAAGGAACGCCTCCTTTCCCTTAACTACCCCATCGATGGATTTTCCGGAGAAGGTATTGGGCCAATGGTAGAGACCCTTCGCCAAGAGCCCATGGCAGTCACCGTTTCTCCCCGCATCAAGTTTGGGGCCATGGCGGTGAAGGATGATGACACCGTGAGCATGATCGGTCTAGGTGTGGAGCCGGAGGTGGAAATGAAACTAGCCAATCTTGACCGCTATCTACATGCCGGCCGGTTTATCAAACCTGGAGCCCGGGAAGTGGCGATGGGCTCTAAGCTGCTCAACAAACTTGGCTTAAAGGTCGGAGATCGGGCCACACTGCTTTTCAGCGATGCCTTTGGTTCGATGCAGGGATACAGCTTCGATATCGTCGGTGAGCTCCGCAGTGGACTGGAACTACTTGATGGGCACCTTGTCTATCTTCCCTTAGATACTGCCCAAGGGATTCTTAACATGCCCGATATGGTGACAGAGATCCTCATCAAGACGAGACATGAAGGTCAGACCAAGAAGCTCCACGGCCAGATAGAGGCAATTCTGAGTGAGCACAACAGCTTGGATTACTACGAGGCGGTGCCTTGGTACGATCAAAGCGAACTGCTCTCCTACATCAGCATGGCCAAGGTTATCTACAACCTCGTGTACTTCTTCATCTTGGGACTGGCTAGTTTTGTAGTAATTAACACAATGATCATGATCGTCAATGAGCGAACTAGGGAAATAGGGATGCTGGCAGCCCTGGGGCTTCGGCCAAGGCAGATCCTCAGGCTGTTTATGCTAGAAGGCACCCTCCTGGGGGTCACCGGCAGTGCCTTAGGGACTATCTTCGGCGGGTTTATCGCTCGAACCCTATCTATTACCGGTATACCCTATGAAGGGATAGAGTCCATCGGCGCAGAGTTTCTGATGACTCCAACGATCTATCCGCAGTTCTCCCTTGGTATATTGGCCTTCGCATTTGTTGCCGGTTTGATCATAACTGCTATTGCGGTATATATCCCCGCTCGAGGGGCGGCACGGCTGGATCCCACCGAGGCCCTGCGGACCTCATAGTCGGTATCAACTTCAACAAAAGAAAACTAAGGAGGCAGATCACCTTGAGGAAGCTAATAGCCCTTCTGGTTATCTCGTTGGTCTTAGCTGCCACGACAACAGTCGCCTTGGGTGAAGAGCTATCTGGTCTGGAGATTATGACCAAGGTCGACGAAAACGGCTACTTCCCCACTGCTTACTCCCGAGCAAAAATGATTATCCGGGCTCGGAACCGTGAAATGGTCAAAGAAATGGAGATGTGGAGCGAAGGAGATACCCGTTCCGGACTGGTAACTTTTCTCAATCCCGGGGACCGAGGAAGTAAGTATTTGAAAATAGAAGACGAGTTGTGGATGTTCTTCCCTCACGCCGACGACCTCGTCAAGATTTCCGGGCATATGCTTCGCCAGGGAATGATGGGTAGCGATTTTTCCTACTCCGATGCTCTCGAAGCCGACAAACTGACGGAACTTTATACCTTCACTGTAGTTGATGAAGAGGAAATCGATGGTAGACCCACCTATGTTATTGAAGCGGAAGCTCTCCCCGGTGCAGAAGTATCCTACGCCAAGCGTAAGGGCTGGATTGATCAGGAGAGATTTGTGCCCTTGCGAGAGGAGTTGTACGCGGTAAGTGGAAAGCTACTCAAAGTCAGCACCACTAAGAAGGTGGAGTACATCAACGGGCGCTATATCCCCACAGAAGTAGTGATGGAGGATCAACTTAAGCGCAACTCCTCCACCACCATGATCCTCACGCACATCGAGGTGGGGGTTGAGATTCCCGAAGGACTGCTCTCCCTCCGGTCCTTGATGCGTTAGCGCCTTTGCTGTAGAACATTATCTCATTGGAGAGGTTGGATATGTTGGAAAGAGCCACTACACAACTAATTAGAACCAATGCTGTTATCTTAACTGTCCTCCTAATCCTAGCCGTTGTCAGCTTTCCCACACTGGCCGCTAGCCCTTGGTTCGGCGGAGATTGGGAATCCTCACTGCGAGGAGTAAAGACCGACGGAGATTGGGAGTGGGATCCCAGAACGGAATTGACCCTGCAGGCCAGCTTGCGGGATAGTAATGTCCGATTCTTTGCCGATGTCAGCGGATGGATAGAGCAAAGGGGCGAGGATTGGTACTCCGATGCCGACGTTAACCGGTTGTATGTGCGGATGTTCTTACCCAAAGTTGACTTAACCTTGGGTAAGCAGCAGATTAACTGGGGTACCGGTCGGGCCTGGAGTCCTTCCGATATCTTCAATCCCCCCGATGCCCTAAATCCCGACCGACAGCGCAACGGAGTAACGGCAGCGCTGCTTACCATCTCCCATGGACCCTTGGCCTACACTTCCATGGTTCTGGCGGAGGATCCCAAGAGCGATGATCTGGCCATGGGAATGCGCTACCACGGATACACCGATGGCATAGATTGGTCGGTATTCCTGGCTACCCGTAAGCAGAATCCAATCCTAGGTGGAGACCTGGCTATGGACCTGGCTGGGCTAGGAGTACATAGCGAACTCACCTACGAGCCGGATTTCCCCTATGATGATGGCGGGCGCTTGCTGTGGCTGATGGGCTCTGATTACAGCTGGGCCAAGGGCAAACTAGTCTGGATGGGTGAATACCTGTATGATTCCACCGGTGCCAAAGACCCTAAGGATTATAAGTGGTGGCGACCAGGAGTACTGGCCAATGCTACCCTCGGGAGACACTCTTTGTTTAACCAATTAACCTACGCCTACGACGACTTTAACAGCGTCTCTGTCCATCTACTCAGCAACTTAGTAGATGATTCCCAGGCGCTGACCCTAAGTCACACTTCCATCCTGGATACCCATTTGCAGTGGGACATCCAAGCTACCTATTTTCTTGGCGACCCCGGCACGGAGTACGGAAGTCATGCCGACATCATGGTTGGTACGGGAATCACCTACAAGTTCTAGCAAGGCAAGCACAATCTAGCGGTACCTTTCATATCCCCAGGAATTCCTGGGGATATTACTATCTACCCTAGAGATTGTGAGGGATGGACATGCCCTTCTGGACGGGACAATCCTCTTTGACTGCCCTACAGTGGATCGCCCGAGCCGCAACTGCCTACGGGTTCCTGCTCCTCATGACAAAACTGATGGGGCAGCGGGAGATGGGACAGTTGACCCTGTTTGACTTTGTTTCTGCTGTCACCGTTGGGAGCATTACCGGCGGTTTTCTCTCTAGCTCGGAAACCACCTTAGTCGCCTACGTCAGCGCGGTGGCTGCCTTGGCCTCAATCCATATTCTGATCTCTATCGTCTCCCTCAAGGCTCCCAGACTGCGTCGCGTTGTCCAGGAAGAGCCCTTGGTCTTGGTGCAAAACGGGCAGATTCTGGAAGACACGATGCGCAAGACCAGAATTAATCTAGATGATCTGATGATACAGCTAAGGCAAAGGAATTACCCCAACTTAGCCGATGTTGAGTTCGCCATTCTCGAGACCAACGGTCAGATCAGTGTCATCCCCAAGTCCCAGGCAAGGCCGGTGACACCCAGGGACCTGCGGCTGCCGACTTCCTACGAAGGTCTACCTACGGTGTTGGTTCAAGATGGTGATGTGCTGCAAGACAACCTGAAGGAAAACCAGTTGACCAAGGAATGGCTAGAGGAAGAGCTCAAGGAGTATGGAATAACGGACATTAGTGAAGTCCTCGCGGCTGTCTTAGATACCCAAGGAAGGTTATATGTGAGTAAGAAGGATCAAACCAACGATGACTTCTGGAACTGATACATTTACATCGCCGATTTCCTGTGGTATACTATATAACGTATTCGGCCCCGTAGCTCAGGGGATAGAGCAGCGGTTTCCTAATCCGCGTGCCGCAGGTTCGATTCCTGCCGGGGCCGCCATTTTGAAAATGCTGTTGTAGAGCCACTTTAGCGGTGGACAAAGGCAGGAATAAGTCACTGATGTAAGCATTGAGTTGTACTCTCTTCATGGTGATATTCTGTCTCTGGCCGCACGAGGAGGCTCTTTTTTTGTGGCAAAGAAAGTGAATACTCGTTTTGGTTTGGTAATGGTAGGGGTAATGAAGGGACAGAATCGTTCCAGGATTCAACGAACTATCGACGGTAAGAAGTATCAGTTTGTGGCTAGGAGTGTGTCCAGAAGTACGAAGAGTTCGCAGCTAGGTGTGTCTTGGGGCACCCCCCTCCAGAGCGTCTCCCCGAGCCTTCCATGGGGCGTGTGGTTCCTACAATTGAGCAATACATGCGAGAATGGCTGGACAGCCGAATCAATTATCGCGATACGACGAGACTTAGAAATAAGAACATTATCGAAAAGCACATTATACCTGCTTTTGGGGAACTCAAACTGAATGAGTTAGACGCTAGAAGCATCTCTATTTCGGTATCTCAATTTTAGCGCCATTAAGCTCACTGTTTCCTTTAACCTGGACGTGGGATGTGGAGACAAACAGAGGAGAAATTAGTAAGGCTGGGGAGGGAGAAAGATTGGATGAACGAATTCGGTTGGAGTTGAATCGTAGAAGAGCTATGTATGACCAACTTGCTAGAAGCTACACCGGTTTGCCCGGAATTCCGCCACAATTACTCCGGGACCTTAGAATATATGGAGGCTATCAGGGTATCTATTATGATAAAGCAAACACTTCGACTCTAGTTGGAGGTGCAGGCGGAGTCACTGTGAGTATACTCCATACCGGTCGCCATTACCCGGATGACTTATCGGACACCCATATCATCTATCATTATCCAGAGACTTCGCGGTTTGGACATGATAGGGCGGAAGTATTGGCCACCAAGAACGCAGGTCGTCTAGGAATACCAATTTTCGTCGTAGCGCATTCGTCACAAGACGAAGCATTGCGAGGTCCGTAGGTCTCGTTCAAGAATGGCATGATGAAGCCGCTATATTCCTGATAGCGCTGTCGAAGGAGTGGGTAGAGCCTACAAGTCCAAGGCTTAGCCGTGACGACGAGTTGCCCCGGTTTGAACTTACTACACCGCGAAGAAGTAGAGAAGTATCCAGACGTGAAAGGTCAAATAATCAGCCCTTGTTTAAGTTTAACGTGTTGAGGCGCTACGGTTCCAAGTGCGCGGTTTGCTCTGTAAGTAGAGTCGAGATGTTACAGGCTGCACATATTCGGCCTGTAGCGGAAAACGGTAGTGATGACCCGAGAAACGGCGTAGTCTTATGCGCCAATCACCACCTAGCCTTTGACGCAAATCTGTTTGCTTTTGACCCCGAGACTCTAGAGGTGGTCTACAAGCCAAGCGGTGTTACAGGAGCTGACCTGGGCATAACAATTGAATCCCTGAGACACCTAAAAAACAAACCTCATCCAGATGCTTTGATGTGGCGTCATACCTATTGGAAGAGGCATGTGG
>JAAYGB010000039.1 GCA_012727955.1 Bacillota bacterium | reverse complement strand
CATCACCGGGTCGAGATGAATATTGTAACATCGTTAGATGGATCTATTGCGAGGTGAAGGATGCGATGACGGACCAACCTCGACCCCAGGTAGGAATTGCTTTAGGAGCCGGTGGATTGAAGGGAGCTGCCCATGTCGGAGTATTGCAGTTTCTCACAGAGAAAAACTTTCCCATCGATATCATCGGTGGCTGCAGTGCTGGTAGTGTCATTGCTATGCTCTATGGGCTGGGATGGAGACCGGACCAGATGGGGAATTTCGCGGACAAACTGGAGAGATGCCGTCCCTTTGATTTTGTCAGTTGGTTTCCGGCGGTACCGCTGATGGGCCTTAAGGTGCTGCTGGATTACCTGTCGATACCCACCCGCTGGATACCCCGTATTCCCACGGGAATCATCCGGGGACGCAACTTTCATCGGATCTTAACCCGGCTCTCTCAAGGGTCAGGATTTGCCGAGCTGCTGCTGCCTACAGTCATTCCCGCGGTGGACTTATATTCTGGGCAGGAGGTTATTTTTTGCAGCCCAGCAACGGGAGCTAAAATTCTACCCCAATTAGAGGACCACGCCACCGTTGTCACCACCGCCGACGTCGCCTTGGCCGTTCGGGCCAGCAGCTCCATCCCCGGTGTCTTTGAACCGGTGCACTGGGGACCCTATGCGTTGGTAGATGGAGCGGTGAGAAACAGTGTCCCGGCAGATCTGGTTCGCTTAGCCGGTGCTAACTTTGTGATTGCCGTGGATTTAGGAGAGAGTTTACAGCAGACTCCCGAAGGAGTGGATAATATCCTCGAAGTGATTCAGCAAAGTGTGGGGATTATGGGACATGAACTTAGCCGTCTGCGCTTAAACCAATATGCCAATTTTGTTATCAAACCCGTGACCAAGGGGGCCAAACTTAACGAGTTCGACAAGATTCCCCATCTCATTGAGCAAGGGTATCTAGCTGCTGAGAAGGCTTGGCCCCAAATCTATCGGATGTATCAACAGCATATCAGAATGTGGAAAATGCACTCCGAGGGAATGTCTTGACGAAATTTAGGGCATACCCTATAATAGATTTTACCGAACAGACGTTTGTGGGAAACACATGTTTTGACGGGAGAAGGTTTTATGTCCCTAGTACTTCATCTCATTATCCCTGCTGGACAGCAGGGTAGAGCCCTGGAAGAAGTCACTGCCGATGGAGAAGGGGTTTGGAAGATTTGCAGTCAGTTCACTCCAGTGGTGGAGCCTGTGGCTATCGGTGAAGTCTGGCTGGATATTACCGGATGCGGACCACCCCGGGATGTGGCCAGGGGGATCCGCACACACCTGAGCCGGCAGCTGAATTTAGCCGGGATTACCTCCATCGCCCCGACCAAGTTTACCGCCAAGGCAGCTTCCCTGTGGCAGCTGCAAGGGCAGTCTAAGGATAGGAGCCAAGGGGTGGTGCTGGCCACTTGGCAAGAGGCGTGCCGGTTTTTGTCTCCTCTGCCCGTCACCTATCTGTGGCCCTTTCCCACGGAGGTTGTCCAGCAGCTGATGGATTTGGGATGCAGGAATTTTGCCGAGCTTTGGCAGATTCCGCCAGAAAGATTACGGGCGAAGTTTGGACCGGTAGGGGATCACCTGGTTAAGGTGATTGGCGAGCAGGAAGAGGATCCCGTAAAGGCTTTGTACCCTAAACCACAGATTGGCCGAACCTACTGGGTACCCCCGGAAATTGGCGAATGGGAACTTCCCGCTCTAACCTTTGGCTTGCAACAGGCCGCGGGGGAATTGGCACAGGAATTGGCAAATCGGGACCTAGCCTGTCAACATATCACTCTAGGGGTTAGGTCCAGCGCCGGCACCTGGCGACAGCAAAGTCGGCTTCTGCCGGAGCCCATCTACCAAAGGGAGAGATTAACCCGGGAGCTGCTCTATCTAAAAGAGCAGCTGGCCAAGGCCCTGTCTACAACACCGGTAGTAGAATACTCTGTGAAACTGCAGGAGTTGGCACCAAGGCCTAAGACACAGTTGGATTTATACGCGGATAAACAAGGACAACGGCAAAGGGATAATCTCGCCAAAACCATGGGATATATCGCCGAGAAGTTGGGCGCGGAAGTAATCCAACCAGCCTCTGCCCTGGAGCGGCCTCGCCGGGAGAAGATGCTCCAGCTAATTTATCAAAATGTATTGTAATGAAAGTAGTCTTGGTGGAGGGAGCGGTGATGGCCAAAGTCATTGGGGCCAAGATTACCGTTGCCGTCGATGAAGCGGGGCAACCGGTATCCTTTCTTTGGCAAGGACAACGCCATGTGGTAAAAGGCATAGTTGACCTTTGGAAGGAAATCGGGGAGTGGTGGGATGATGCCACTCCCCGGACCGTCTATAAAGTGATGACATCAAGTCACGGAGTATATGAGCTGCATTGGCTGCATCACAGCCGCTCATGGTGGTTACAGGGGATCGAGGATTGAAGTGTCCCCAGGCCTAGACCACCAGGCCAAAGGCCTCCTTCACTCGACGCAGTGTCTCTTGGGCGATGGGTTCCACTCTGGCTCGGCCTTGGGCAAGGATTTCCTCAATTACCCCCGGCTCCGATAACTCAGCAAACCGCTGTTGCAGTGGTTCCAAGACACTAATTACCACTTCCGCCAGGTCCTTCTTAAATTGACCATACCCCGAGTCACCGTACTTGGCAGCGATCTCATCTAGGGACTCGCCGGAACACAGGGAGTAAATCACCATCAGATTGGATACCGCCGGTTTTTCCACTTCATCGTAACGGACTTCCCTTCCCGAATCCGTCACCGCTGAGCGGATCTTCTTGCGAATCACATCCGGAGGATCGAGCAAAGAGATATAGCTCTTGGGATTATCCGAGGACTTGGACATCTTCTCGGTAGGATCGGTGAGACTCATAATTCGACCACCCTCGGCCCGATCGGGAATATAGGGTTCCGGCACGACAAACAGCTCTGAGTCAAAGCGACCGTTGAGCCTTTGAGCCACATCCCGGGCCAGTTCCATATGCTGTTTTTGGTCCTCACCCACCGGCACTTGATCCGTCTGGTACAACAAAATGTCCGCGGCCATTAATGCCGGATAGGTAAACAAGCCCGCGGTGACCACTTCGTTTTTCGATGACTTATCCTTAAACTGGGTCATCCGGCGCAGCTCACCAAAATAAGTACTGCACTCGATCAGCCAGTTGAGCTCAGCATGGGCACTGATCTGGGACTGAATAAAAATGGTGGCAACTTCAGGGTCGATCCCACTGGCCACAAACAGCCGGGCCGTATCGAGGATGTTAGCCCGCAGCTCCTCGGGATCCTTGGGGACCGTTAATGCGTGTAAATCCACCACACAGAAAATGCACTCTGCTTCGTGCTGAAGCTTAACAAAGTTGCGAATCGCTCCCAGGTAGTTACCTAGGGTCAAAACTCCACTGGGCTGAACCCCAGAAAATACTCGTTTTGCCATGGTGCAACCTCCTAGTACAACATCGTGATAAATCTTGCCAAAATAAAAACCCCATCCCAAGGGACGAGGTTAGTCGCGGTACCACCCAAGTTAGTCTGCCAGCCTTAGCGGCGCAAACTCACTCCTGCGGCCAAAGGCTTCCACCTTCGGCCTAGAGATAACGGTCTTGGACCGGTACAACCTACTGACAAACCACGGGACAAGGCCCCCTGCCATCGGTTTGCTTTGGGCTGTACAGCTCCCGGATCCACTTCCACCAAGGGGTACGTCGGATTCCCACCCTCACCGACTCTCTGTCGTACCGGATTCTCAGTGTACTCTTCCGTTCATCGCCTGTAGTGTATGCAAGTCTGTCATAGTTTGCCTTGATTATACTTTTTACCATCGGATCTTGTCAACTAGTCCCGTTGGCAACGGGAACCACAGGGAGGGAAAGCGGTGGCAAAATTCGTCCACTTACATACCCACTCCAGTTATTCCTTTCTGGATGGGGCCAATTCACCGACTCAGTTAGTTAAAACAGCCGCTGCCTTGGGGATGCCAGCCTTGGCCTTAACGGATCACAACTATGTCAGCGGTGCCATTGAATTACATAAAGCCGCGGCGGAATTTGGCATCAAGCCCATTACGGGCGTGGAGGTAACCTTAACTAACCGTCACCACCTGGTGCTGTTGGCAAAAAACCCCAAAGGGTACAGCGCTTTGTGCCAGATCCTTACCCAGGCCCATCTCAATCACTCCCGGCAACAGCCGCAAATTGCCCTGGAGCAATTGGTGGGCTGGACCGATGATCTCATCGCCCTTTCGGGGTGTCGCCGGGGTGAAATACCCTATTTAATTCTCCAAAAACAGTTTACCCAGGCTCGGGAGGCGGCTATCAGGTATCGGCGGATTTTCCCCAACTTTTATCTGGAGTTAATCGCGGATTTTCTCCCCCGGGCCCACTGGCTCAACGGAAACCTCTGTGAACTGGGAGAGGAGTTGGCAATCCCAGTAGTGGTGACTAATAACGTTCACTACACCGAGCCGGAATATTTCCCCCTCCACGATGCCTTAACGGCCCTGCGCACCAATACCACGTTAAAGGAGGTTCATCCCCAAAGGCGGCTCAACGCGGAAAACTATCTGAAAAGTGCCGAAGAAATGTCTCGTCTGTGGTCCTGGTGTCCGCAAGGGATTGCCGCCAGTTGGGAGATTGCCCAGATGTGTTCCCCGGCCTTAGACTTAAATCGCAGGCTCTTCCCCGCCTTTCCCACTCCACCCGGAGTAAGTGCCGATGAGTATCTGCGGCAATTGGTTTTTGCCGGTGCAAAGGAGCGCTACGGCCGGATTACCTCGCAAATTCAAAGCCGGCTAGAGCATGAGCTTGACGTTATTGCTCGGCTGCAGGTGGCCGATTATTTTCTCGTAGTCTGGGATATCGCTCGCCAGGCCCGGGAATGGGGAATTCGCTACGCGGGGCGGGGTTCCGCCGCCGACTCCGCGGTGGTTTACTGTTTGTATATTACCGATGTGGACGCCATTGGGCGGAATTTGTTATTCGAACGATTCTTGAGTTTGGAACGATCTCAAACCCCCGACATTGACATTGACTTCGATGCCCGCCACCGGGATCGCATGGCACAATATGTCTACGATACCTATGGACCGGAGCACGTGGCCTCGGTGTGCACCTTTTCCACCTATCGGGCTCGGTCGGCGATTCGGGATTTCGGCAAGGTTTTAGGGTTTCCCGCCCAGGAAATCGACCGCGTTGCTAAGCTGTTTCCCCACATTCCCGCGGATGGGATCAAGGCTGCCCTAGATAGGTACCCCGAGGTGCGGGACAGCAGGCTGCCAAAACATCGCTACGAATTGCTCTTTCATCTGTGTCACCAGGCCGCGGGATTGCCCCGTCATATTGGAACCCATTTGGGAGGGCTTATTGTCAGTGCCGTACCCTTGACGACAATTACTCCGCTGCAAAGATCCGCGAAGGGGGTTTTGATCACCCAGTTTGACAAAAACACCATTGAGGATTTGGGCTTAATCAAGTTGGACTTGTTGTCCCTTCGGACTTT
Source organism: Bacillota bacterium (assembly GCA_012727955.1). Classification (NCBI taxonomy): domain Bacteria; kingdom Bacillati; phylum Bacillota; species Bacillota bacterium. The sequence continues at coordinate 25,168 of JAAYGB010000039.1, read as the reverse complement.
ATCAGCGGTGGAGGACTCTCTGGCCTCCATGGCAGCTTCGGGACATTCCGTGGATTACCGTCGTCTCCCCTTAGACGATGCCGCCACCTTTCGCCGCCTTAATTCCGGCTCCACTATCGGTACCTTTCAGTTGGAAAGTCCCGCCCAAAGGGCCCTCCAGGCCCGCCTCGGGGCCGATAACATCGAGGATATCGTTGCCAGTGTTGCCCTGATTCGACCAGGACCCATCCAGGGAAATATGGTGGAACCCTTTATTGCCCGAAGACATGGAGAGGAGCCCATTACTTACCTACACCCGAAACTGGAGCCCATCCTAGCCAAAACCTACGGAGTAGTTCTCTTCCAGGAACAGGTAATCGAAATTGCTACGGTCATCGCCGGCTTCACCCCCGGGGAAGCCGACCAGTTACGCCGGGTAATGACCCACTTTCGTTCCCACCAAGAGATGGACCGAATTGGTCAGCATTTTATCGCCAAGGCGGTAGCCAATGGGGTGGACCGGCAAACCGCGGAAACCATTTTCTCCTATATCGTAGGTTATGCCGGCTATGGCTTTTGTGAGGCCCATGCCGCAGCCTTTTCCGATACAGCGTACAAAACCGCCTATCTCATCGAACACTACCCGGCACATTTTTTCGCGGCCTTGCTCAATAACCAGCCCATGGGATTTTATCCCCCTAACACCCTATGCCTTGAAGCCAGGAATCGGGGAGTAACCCTCCTGCCCGTTGATATTAACCTAAGCGAAATTGACTTTACCGCTGCGGAGGATTCCATCCGCATCGGTCTCAAGCAGGTTAATTCCTTGTCCTCTGCCACCCAAGCCGCCATTATCAAGGCTAGGGCCCAGGGACCCTTCACCGATGTGGAGCAGTTTTGTCGCCGGGTTCCCCTGCAAAGGGATGAACTGCGGCAATTAATTCTCTGTGGGGCCTTTGACAGTCTCAATGGCAATCGGCGCCAGCTGCTCTGGCGGCTGGAGGATCTGTGGAAGAACATCCACTCCAGTCGCCAATATACCTTTGCCGATATCGCTGCGGGCTTTGCCTGCGAGTCAACCTTTGAGTATCGGATCCGGGACTTTACCGAGCAGGAGAAATTTTTGGCGGAATACAGGGTTTTGGGCCTTCACCCCACTCGCCATCCCATGGAATTAGTGCGTGAGGTAACCAGCCTTCCCGCCACCCAAACCAGTCGAGAGCTAAAACAACTGCCGCCCGGTCAGACAGTGACGGCGGCAGGAATTGTGATTCGACCCCATCGTCCCCCGACAAGGAGTGGAAAAACCGTGGTCTTTCTCACCTTGGAGGACGAATTCGGGCTCATCGATGTCACTATTTTTGAAAGGGTTTACCAAAAATACGGCAAGGCGGTATTCACCGAACCGGCCCTAATCGTTACCGGTCGATTAGAGCAGCGGGGTGAGGCCAAAAGCATCACTGCCTATCGGGTACAGCCATTGCCGACGGGTGGGCATTATCACCGGGGAAAACTGAAATACTAGAACCACAAATGCCAAAAGGAGATGACGTTTGTGGCGCAACGTTCAGTCCTAGCCTATTTTGATTCAGAGACCAAAGCGGCGGAAGCTGCCGCGGAGCTTAAGAATCAAGGGTACGAAACGGTCCAAATTGACCGCATATCCCTTTTTCCCGACAACAACACCGACGATGTCACCAATCCCCTGACCGGTGACTTTGCCAGTCTGGCCAATCTCACCATGGATACCGGGGGAATCGGTAACGACGAGGGCATCCTATTGGCGGCTCACCCCGATGCCAGCGGATTAGCCGACGCTGAAATTCCCCGGGCAACTCCCTTCTTGGTGACCGTTGTCTGCGAACCCCGGGAGGTAGACGGTGCAGTACAAACCCTGAAACAATACGGTGCCAGGGTTTAGCTGCGGATATTTTCCCGTCTTCCCCTTCTTCCCCTGAGGTAGGTACTCCCGGCAAAGATCAGGGAAAGCAAAAGGAACAGCTGCAGTTGGGATTCCAACTCCCAGAGGAGGTTAGTGGCGCTAACGCCTCCCGTAATCAGTGAAGCCAAGGCAAACTGTCCTAAGAACACCCCTACATGACAGACGTAACCGAGGAAAAGCATCGCTGACAACACAAACCACATTTGCCAATTGGTAATCATGGGCATACCCTCCACATTTAGGAGTATGCCCATTTACACGTGAAAATTCTCCCCCGGGTATACAGGTCAACCCCGCGGCGGGATGATAGTCAAAGGAGGGACGACTATGGGAAAACTAACTCATTGGGTGCGCAGGATGATCTTAGTGGGATTGGCGCTCTCGGCTCTAGTCTTCCTGTTTCTCTACATCCGCTCCTGGTTCTTGCTGCGGGAGTTTGAAACCTACACCCCTCCTGAGGCCGCCACCATTTTCGATCGTCACGGTGAGGTAATTGCCCATCTCGGCGGGGGACAAGCGGAGTACCTTACCATCGATCAGATTCCCCAATACGTCCAAGACGCCACCGTTGCCGTGGAGGATCGCCGTTTCTACCGTCACTTTGGTCTCGATCCCATTCGGATTATCGGTGCCCTCATCGCAGATATCAAGGCCGGTGCTCCCGTGCAAGGTGCAAGTACCATTACCCAACAATTGGCTAAGAACGCCTTTCTTACCCCGGCGAAAACCATAGGCAGGAAAATCGAAGAGGCCGTGTTGGCCATCGTCCTGGAACAGCGCTACACCAAGGAGAAGATCCTTGAGCTTTACCTCAACACCATTGACTACGGCCAGGGTGCCATTGGGATTGAAAACGCGGCGGAGATCTTCTTTGACAAGGATGCTGCCCAGCTGACCCTCGCGGAAGCTGCCCTGTTGGCAGGCTTACCCCGGGCACCCTCGGCCTACGATCCCTTCCGCAACTTGCCAACAGCCGTGGAACGGAGAAACCTAATCCTGGACCTGATGGCCGATCAGGGCTACATCACCGCGGCCATGGCCCAGGAGGCCAAGTCAGAGGAACCTAAGCTCAGTGCTCGAATCGGCGGCAAAGCCCCCTATTTCGTGGATTACGTCACCGCTCAGCTCATTGAGCAATTCGGCCGCCATCGAGTCTATCGCTCGGGACTTAGGGTCCAAACTACCCTGGACCTGGAACTGCAAAGCATTGCCCAAGCGGCCCTTTCGGGACAAGACCTGCCTGGGGCCCTGGTGGCTTTGGATCCCCATACCGGTGATATCCTGGCGATGGTGGGCGGCACCGACTACGGAAAGAGTCAATTTAATCGGGCCACCCAGGCCATCAGACAACCGGGTTCTGCCTTCAAGCCCTTTGTCTATGCCACGGCCCTGGCCCAGGGGTGGAGGACCAACTCCCTAGTCGCAGATATCTACCAGGATTTTCGGGGTTATCGACCGCAGAATTGGGACGACGAGTATTGGGGCTGGGTAACGATGAAATACGCCTTGGCCCACTCCCTAAACACTGCCTCCGTTTGGCTGCTGGATCAAATCGGAATCGGTAATGTAATAGCCCTGTTGGAGCGGTTGGGATTTACCACCTTGGTCTTGGACTCCCGTATTGAGCCCAATGACCGCAACCTCTCCCTGGCCCTCGGCGGTTTAACCCAGGGAGTGACCCCTCTCCAACTGGCGGCAGCCTATGCCCCCTTTGCCAACGGTGGCCGCTACTATCCACCCCGAGCGATAGTGCAGGTAATGGACAATAACGGTCTAGTTCTCTTTTCCAGTGAGGAACCCATGGGCTCCGTTGTCCTCGATGAGGCAGTAGCCTTCCTGGTAACGGACATGCTTCAGGGCACCCTGGACTTCGGTACCGGCCGTTTGCTCGACATTGACCGGGCCGCAGCCGGTAAGACCGGTTCCACCAATGAGCAAAACGACGCCTGGTTCATCGGGTATACCCCTGAGCTGCTGGCCGCGGTGTTCCTCGGCCATGATCTTCCCAAGTCCCTGGGAGGCTACGGCGGCGCCTTGGCGGGTCCCATCTGGGCAGAGTTTATCGAAAATGCTCTCAAGGGCCGCCCAAAGCAGGACTTTCCCGCTCCAGCCTCAATTATTTCCGACCTGCCGATTCACGTCTTTAGCGGGCTCCTGGGAGCCGAGGACTGCCCCTGGGTAAAGCCCCACAGCTTTATTCGGGGGACACAACCCCATGAGTACACCGACTGTTGGCGGCCAAAGCCCCAGGGCGAGGGTGCGGAAGAACCCGAGGCTGGCCCGTAGCTCTGCTAAAAGGATAAAAACCGTCAGGGGTTATTCCCTGACGGTTTTTATGCATATACCAATAATTATCGCTTGGAGAATTGCGGAGCTTTTCGGGCCTTCTTGAGACCGTACTTGTGCCGCTCCTTCATCCGCGGATCCCGAGTTAAGTATCCAGACTTCTTCAGGATCGGTCGGAAGGTTTCATCGACCTCCAAAAGAGCTCGGGCCAAACCATGACGCACCGCTCCGGCCTGTCCGGAAATGCCGCCACCCTTTACAGTCGCAATGACATCAAACTTGTTCTCGGTGCCGGTAGCAACGAGAGGTTGCAGGACTAGCTGCACCAAGGTGTCACGACCAAAGTACTGCTTCGGCTCCAAACCGTTAATAGTGATTCTGCCAGTTCCCGGACGAACGAATACTCGCGCGACAGCATCCTTCCGCCGTCCAGTACCATAGTACTGCTCGATTGCCATCAGGGCCCTCCTTTCATCCAACCTCGTGTCCAATTACGTTGGAATTAATTATTTTAAACCGCCTCTTCGGTATTACAGTTCCAAAACTTCCGGTTGCTGAGCGGCGTGGGGATGTTCCGGTCCGGCATAGATCTTTAGCTTGCGGATCATCTTCCGTCCCAGGCGATTGTGGGGAAGCATTCCCCATACTGCCAGACGAACCAGCCTCTCAGGATTCTTCGCCAGCAACTCACCGGCGGAAATAGACTTGAGCCCACCGGGATATCCGGAGTGACGATAGTACATCTTGTCCTGGAGTTTGTTGCCCGTCAAACGAACTTGGTCGGCATTAACCACAATCACAAAATCACCGGTATCCACGTGAGGAGTGTAAATCGGCTTATGCTTTCCCCTGAGAATCGAGGCGATCTGAGTTGCCAGTCGGCCCAGGGTCTTACCCTTGGCATCAACCACAAACCAATTGCGCTCAACCTCATGGGGCTTGGCTACAAATGTTCTGTTTTGCATCCTGATTCCCCCCTTTTCATCTTTCTGATTTATAGGGTGCCGGATGCGCTAACCTAACAGGAACGGGGCTGACCAGTCAGACGCGCCTTCGGCGAAGTTAACTGTTGAAAAAGTCACTGGCAGATTGCAACGTGTAAGCACTGCCAAACATCATTTTAATATAGTTTTGGCAAAACTGTCAATAGCCGCCGGTCCAATCGGCGAAGCAACTTCCAGTCCTGAGCTAATAGTCCACCCTCACCAGACACAACCCTTTGGCCGGTGCCGTGGGACCGGCCAGACTGCGATCCCGACGCCGGAGGATTTCGTCGATATCCTCCACCTCCAGCCGACCCTGACCCACTTCCAGCAAAGTACCCACGATAATTCGCACCATATGATACAGGAATCCATTGCCCTCAGCTTCGATGGCAATCAACCCATTGGGCTGCTGGGATACATCCAGCCGATATAAATGGCGCACCGTGGTCTTTACACTGGACCCTGTGGCTTGAAAGGCGGCGAAGTCATGCTCTCCTACCAGCCTCTCCGCGGCTAAAGCTAGTTTTTCCAGGTTCAGCTTCCGGGATACAAAGTGCGCATATCTGCGAGTCAGGACATTGGGGACTGGACCAATGTCTAGGCAATAGCGATAGGTCTTTTTCCGAGCGGAAAATCGCGCATGAAAGTCGGGATCGACTTCCTCTGCGGCACAGACCACGATATCTTCGGGCAGAAGACTGTTTAGCGCCGGCACAAACCGCTCCGTCGGAATAGTAGCTTTTGTCTTGAAGCTAGCCACTTGACCCAAGGCGTGAACACCGGCATCGGTTCTCCCGGAACCATGGATCCGATGGGGCGACTTGGTAATCACCGCGATGGCAGCCTCCAGCTGGCTTTGAATCGTGGGCCGATCGAGCCGGGCTTGATCCTGCCACCCATGGTAATCCGTTCCATCATAGGCCACGGTCAGCTTGATGTTTCGCTCCATACTTAGATAACCCCTTAACCCAGCACCAGGTTAGAAGAACCAGGCCACTAAGACCATAAACACCGAAGACACGCCCAGGGCAAGATAGTCGTTGCTGCGATACCGCAACTGCCGCAGCTTGGTACGACCTTCCCCACCCCGATAGCAACGAGCTTCCATCGCCGTTGCCAGTTCATCGGCCCGACGAAAGGCACTGACAAACAAGGGCACCAGTAAGGGAATCAGGCTTCTAGCCCGGCGCAGCAAGTTACCGGACTCAAAATCTGCTCCCCTGGCCATCTGGGCCTTCATGATCTTTTCTGTTTCCTCCAAGAGTGTTGGAATAAACCGCAAGGCGATGGTCATCATCATCGCCAACTCATGGGCGGGAATTCCAATCCTGCGCCCGGGCCCCAAGAGACTCTCAATCCCATCGGTCAAGGAAATGGGCGAGGTGGTCAAAGTCAACAACGAGGTACCGATGATCAAAAGAATCAAGCGGGCTCCCATCATCGCGCCTTTGATCAAGCCTTCCTTAGTAACCGTGAGAAAGGCCCATTTCCAGAGGACCTCTCCAGGAGTCAAAAACACATTTAGGGCCAGGGTAAAGAGGATAATAATCACCAAGGGCCGCAACCCTCGCAGCACAAACCGAGGCGGCACCTGTGACAGCATAAAGAAGAGACCTATGTACAGAGCAACTAATCCATAGCCAATGAAGGTATCGACAAGAAACAAAATCACAATGATAAACAAAGTGATCAACAGCTTAGTCCGTGGATCTAAGCGGTGGACAAAGGACTCTCCTGGCAAATACTGCCCAATGGTAATCTTGGTGAAGGAAGCCATCAAAGTCCCTCCTTCCGCTGCCTAATCCAATGGAGAATAGCGGTCTTTGCCTCGTCAACAGTCAAAATATCTTCGGGCACCGTAATTCCACCGGCCCGCAACTCCCGGACAATTTGGGTAACCTCTGGGACCCCCAGTCCCATCGCTGCCAGCTTCTCACCTTGGGAGAATATCTCTCGAGGTGTACCATCCATTGCAATTCTACCCCGATGCATAACCACTAGTCTTTCCGCCAACATTGCCACCTCACTCATGTTGTGAGTGACAAAAACAATAGACAGGCCGCTTTCATGCAGTTCCTTGACCAAAGCCAACAGGTCCCTGCGACTCTTGGGGTCCAACCCGGCACTGGGCTCATCGAGAACCAGAACCTTGGGTTCCATCGCCAACACCCCGGCCAAAGCCACCCTGCGTTTTTGGCCACCACTGAGCTCAAAGGGAGATCGGTCACGGAGCTCTTCGTAGTTCAGATGAACCTGACTCATCGCCTTCCGGACTCGAGCTTCCAGCGCCTCGCCCTCTAGACCCAGATTCTTGGGACCAAAGGCGATATCGGCAGCTACGGTCTCCTCGAAGAGTTGGTGTTCTGGGTACTGAAACACCAAACCCACTCTCTGGCGAATCTCCCTTAGCCGAACACCCTTGGCACTGATATCCACGCCATCGATGAGAACTTGCCCCTTGGTGGGTTTGAGCAAGCCATTCAGATGCTGAATCAGGGTGGACTTCCCCGATCCGGTATGGCCGATCAAGCCCACAATTTCTCCATCGGCAATGGTGAGGTTAATATCCTTCAGCGCCGGATGGGCCAAGGGGGTCCCCAACCCATAGGTATAGCTGACTCCTCTCAACTCAATTGACATAGTAACTTCACCATCTCATCTATTCGGGTCATTCCTGCAGGCAGGGGTACTCCTTCCTTGCGCAGGGATTCGGCAAGCATCGTTACCGGCGGTACATCCAGGTGCAAGTCTTGCAAGCGCTCTACCTGCTGGAACACTTCTTCAGGGGTTCCAGACATCACAATCCGTCCTGCTTCCATTACCACGACCCTATCAGCGTCAATTGCTTCATCCATGAAATGAGTGATATGGACAACGGCGATTCCCTCGGTCTTGTTCAGCCTTCGGATCGTTGCCATAACCTCTTCTCTGCCACTGGGGTCCAGCATCGCAGTGGGTTCATCGAGCACGATGCACCGGGGCCGCATGGCGATCACTCCGGCGATAGCCACCCTCTGCTTTTGTCCTCCCGATAGGTTGTGGGGCTCCCGTCCTGCCCATTCACTCATCCCCACTGCCTCTAGCGCCTCATCGACCCTATCCCGAATCACCGCCGGTGGCAAACCTAGGTTTTCCGGCCCAAAGGCCACATCTTCCTCAACGGTAGTTGCCACCAGCTGGTTATCGGGATTCTGAAACACCATGCCAACGGTCTGCCGAATGTCCCAAAGCTTCGATGGGTCCTTGGTGTTCCAACCGTTGACAAAGACGTCTCCTTGGGTAGGCATCAGCAGACAGTTAAAGTGCTTAGCTAACGTGGACTTTCCCGATCCGTTGTGCCCAATGATGGCCACAAACTCCCCCGGTCGCACATCCAAACTCACGTTGGACAAAGCTCCATATTCTGAACCGCTCTCACTTGCATATACATACGCCACATTCTGCACACTAATCAGGGAAGACTGTTCCACGCGTATCACCCTTACCACACGGAAAAAGGCAACGCAGAGGGAACCCTCTGCGACATGACGTGCCTCCTATAATACTTACCCAGTTGTTGCCAGAGAGAATCAGCCCAACTGCCGATCTGTCTTAGACCAATTCGACAATGGAAACCGGAGCCCCATCGCCGCGACGATAACCCTTCTTCAAAATACGGGTATATCCGCCGTTACGATCCTGATAGCGGGGAGCTACCTCGTTAAACAGCTTTTGAACAGCTTCTGGTTGCAGCAAGAATGCAGCCGCTTGCCGCCGTGCGTGGAGATCGCCCCGCTTGCCCAGGGTAATCATCTTATCGACAAAGGGACGCATAGCCTTCGCCTTGGCCTCGGTGGTCTCGATTCTACCAGTGAGAATCAAAGACGTGACCAAGTTGCGAAACAGTGCTCGGCGGTGGGCAGTGTTGCGACCCAGTTTGTTTCGCTTCATCGTATACCCCTCCTAACTTTGGCCTCTTACTCATCTGCTTCACGCAAAGACAGACCTAGACTGGCCAATCTTTCTTTCACTTCCGCCAGGGATTTCTTCCCTAGGTTGCGGACCTTCATCATATCCGCCTCTGTTCTTCTGGTCAACTCTTCGACGGTGTTGATCCCGGCTCGTTTCAAGCAGTTATATGAGCGAACAGACAGTTCCAGCTCCTCGATGGCCATCTCCATGATCCGGTCCTTTTCTTCCTCTTCCGTCTCCACCATGATCTCAAGGTTTTCGACGTCTTCGGTGAGTTCAATGAACAAGCGCAGATGCTCACTCATAATTCGGGCCGCCAGACTGACACCTTCATCGGGCTTAATGCTACCATCGGTCCAGACCTCTAAGACTAACCGATCGTAGTCCGTGACCTGTCCAACTCTCGTATTCTCAATGGTGTAGTTCACCTTGCGCACGGGAGTGAACAACGAATCCACATAGATGATGCCAATGGGGTGATCCGGATTCTTATGACGCTCCGCCGGAACATAACCCCGCCCTCTTTCCACCGTGATCTCCATGGATAGGCGTCCGTCTTCATCCAGGGTAGCCAACAGCAAATCGGGGTTGAGAATCTCCACGTCGGGACTACCAATGATGTCGCTAGCCCTGACCTCTGTGGGGCCAACCGCGTCTACTCTCAGCTGCACCGGCTCATCGGAATGCACCTTGACAATGAGATCCTTCAGGTTGAGGATGATATCAGGAACGTCCTCAGCTACGCCCGGAATGGTCGAAAACTCATGAAGAACACCATCGATCTTAACCGAGGAAACCGCTGCCCCCGGCAGTGACGATAACAGTACTCGACGGAGGGAATTTCCCAAGGTTGTGCCATAGCCTCGCTCCAAAGGCTCCACCACAAACTTACCGTACGAGTCTTCCATCTCAACGCACTCAATCTTTGGCTTTTCAATCTCAATCATTCGCACTAAACCCTCCTAGTCTCCCAGCTACCGGTTACCCACGAACTGCTCGCTACCTCGGCTGCCGCAAACCTTCCCACAGAGCAGAACCGGTTTCATAGTCAGCGCGATGGCAACCACACCGACATTGCCATCTTGCCAACGGTTACCTTGCGAGGGAACTTCAATTACCGGGAATAGTACTCGACGATGAGTTGCTCTTGGACTGGGTAATCGATCTGATCCCGAGTCGGCAATGCCGCGACACGGGCACTCAAATCCTCCAGATTCACCTCTAGCCAGCTAGGCAAGGCTCTGCCTTGGGCCGCCTCGACATTGTCCTTAACGATATCGAGATTCCGGGACTTCTCCCTGACCGCGATGACATCCCCTACTTGAACTTGGTAAGAGGGAATATCGACCTTACGACCATTAACGGTAATGTGACCGTGCATCACCAATTGCCGGGCTTGGGCACGGGATGCACCAATGGCCATCCGGTAAACAACGTTATCCAATCTAGTTTCCAGCAGTTGCAGGAGATTCTCACCGGCAACGCCCTTCATCTTGGTAGCCTTCTCATAATACCCCGCGAACTGACGCTCCAGAACGCCGTAGATCCGACGCACCTTCTGCTTCTCGCGCAGCTGCAGGCCGTACTCGCTGATTTTGCCTCGGCGTTCTTGGCCATGCTGCCCTGGGGGATAGCTACGTCTATCTATCGGGCACTTGCTGGTATAGCAGCGATCGCCCTTCAGATATAGCTTCTGACCTTCCCGTCTGCACAGGCGACAGACAGGCCCAGTGTATCGTGCCATGGGTTTGACACCTCCGATAATTTCACTCTCTCTATTTGCAAAACCCTAATCGGCCCTCGCTCCACCAAAAATGCAGCGGGCATAATTCTAGTTTTGCCGATTCTTGGTCTTTATATCGCTCTAGATTACACTCGCCGACGCTTGGGCGGACGACAACCATTGTGAGGAATTGGCGTCACGTCCTTAATCGAAGTCACATCAAGTCCTGCCGCTTGGAGGGATCTGATGGCAGCCTCCCGACCGGCACCGGGCCCCTTGACCATAACCTCAACTTCTCTCATACCGTGCTCCATAGCAGCCTTAGCCGCGGCCTCGGCAGCCAGTCCAGCAGCATAGGGAGTACCCTTTCGAGATCCCTTAAAGCCTTGGCCACCGGAGCTGGCCCAGGATACCACCTGACCCTGGCGATCACTGATGGTAACAATGGTATTGTTGAACGTGGACCGGATGTGTGCTACGCCGGACGGCACGTTCTTGCGCTCACGACGACGAACCCGCGTACTGCGTCTCGTTCTAGCCATATCTTTGCAAACCCTCCTTCTCTACCGTTTTCTACCGCCAACTCGTCCTGAGGGTCCCTTCCTGGTACGGGCGTTGGTCTTTGTCCGTTGTCCCCGAACTGGCAGGCCTCGGCGGTGGCGGATTCCCCGATAACAGTTGATATCGATTAGGCGCTTGATGTTCTGGGCTACCTCTCTGCGCAGGTCACCCTCAATGACGTAGTCATGCTCAATAATCTCACGCAGACGGTTGGCCTCTTCCTCGGTCAAGTCTTTGACCCGAGTGGACTCATCGATACCGGCCTTTGCAATAATCTCTTCAGCTGTGGCGCGACCGATTCCATAGATATAGGTCAGGGAAACCACGACCCGTTTTTCTCTCGGTATATCAACACCGGCAATTCGTGCCAAGTTCATGCACCTCCAATCAACCCTGTTTTTGCTTGTGCTTGGGGTTCTCACAGATAATCATGACTCGCCCTTTGCGCTTAATGACTTTACATTTTTCACAGATCGGCTTCACAGACGGCCTAACCTTCACCCGGTAAAACCCCCTTTACCTACTTCTTCCGATAGACAATCCGGCCCCGGGACAGATCATATGGAGATAGCTCTACGGTCACCTTATCTCCAGGTAGTATCCGAATGAAGTGCATCCTCATCCTCCCGGAAATGTGTGCCAATACCTCATGTCCGTTCTCTAGCTCGACCCTAAACATCGCATTCGGCAATGGCTCCACTACCGTACCTTCAACTTCGATGACATCCTGTTTTGCCACTCGTTAGTCAACCTCCTTACTGCTGGTTGTCAACCGCTCCAAGACTTCACGTACCTGGTCATCCGAGACTTCTTCACCAGACAACAAGCGGGCCTGCAGGTCACGATCAGTGTGCTCGGACACCTGCAGATGTTGAACGTTCTTCTTCTTTGGCTTAGCCACCACCCGTTTATCGCCGTCAACTACTAAGACATAACGATCGTCCAGACATCGAAGAACGATATAGTTGCATCCCGTATCACGACCGGCTGTTGACATCACCAGTTGACCGACTTGTGGCTTCACCAGAGGCACCCCCCGACCTACTAACTCTTCAGTCTGGTAAGAATCCATGGTCCGTCCACAGTGATGGCCACTGTATCTTCATAATGGGCCGACAGCGCACCGTCCTCGGTAACTACCGTCCATTTATTCTCCAGAACTCTAACTTTGTGAGTACCTAAATTCAACATCGGCTCGATCGCCAAGGTCATGCCGGCCTTCAGCCGAGGGCCTCTTCCCGGCAAGCCGTAGTTAGGGATCTGAGGGGCCTCATGCATTGAGCGCCCAATCCCATGACCAACGAAATCCCGCACTACTCCGTACCCTCTGGCCTCGGCATAGGTCTGGACTGCGGCACCGATGTCGCTTAACCGGTTGCCGATCCTGGCCTGCTCAATGGCAAGCTCCAAAGCTGCCTCTGTGTCGGCGATCAGCCTTTGAGCCTCTTCGCTAACTTCGCCGACAGGCCAAGTCCGGGCAGCGTCTCCGTGATACCCATCGACGATTCCGCCTACGTCAATACTGACGATATCTCCCTCTTCTAGAACCCGGTCTCCCGGTATGCCATGAACTACTTCCTCGTTGACGGAGATACAGGCGCTACCGGGAAATCCCCCGTATCCCAGAAAGGAAGGAATAGCTCCCAACTCCCTGAGTTTAGTCTCTGCTAGTTCATCAAGCTGCCGGGTAGTAATGCCTGGCCGCAGGGCCTCTCGCAGCCACTCATGGACCTGAGCCACTACCTGGCCGGCTTTCCACATCTTCTCAAGTTCGTTGCGAGACTTTAAGATGATCATCCTATACCTCACTTACTGAGTTAATCTCGGGCCGTTCCTGTTGCACCGGACTCAACGCGAGGCTCCACACCATTGGGCGATAGGGATGACATGATGTCTCCAAAGACCTCTCCAATGGCCCGACTGGCATCGACGACAATGGTCGGCCACGCCTGCTTCATGAACTCCACCGCCGGCTTGGTCAGCCGATTGTAGACATCCATCCGCTCCAAGGCGATGGCCTCGGTATCGTCATCCCGCTTGGCCAGGGTCGACTTGCAGTGGGGGCAGCGCTGACCCCAGCCCACTTCATGGAGTCTGGGATTGAACACACCGCCACATTGCGGACAACTGAGCCGCTGCACGATTCGCTCTACCGCTGCAGTCTGTGGCACCTCCAAGACTATAACTGAATCCGGTTCCAGGCTTTTGATTGCAGCCTTTGCCTGCGCCAAAGTTCTAGGAAAGCCATCGAGAATATAGCCATGGGCACAATCGGGCTCTGCTAAGCGTTCCTTGACAACTCCCAAAGTCACTTCATCAGGGATGAAATGTCCCTTAGTGATGAGTTTCTCCGCCAGCTGGCCCAGCTCAGTCCCCATCGCTATCGCTCTGCGAAACATATCCCCAGTGGAGATATGGGGTATGTGCAGCTCCTGGGAAATGAGCTTGGCTTGGGTTCCCTTGCCGGAGCCGGGAACACCTGTGATCACCAACTTCATGCTCAGATACTCCCTCTTCCTTAGCCTCCACGGACCACCTTTGGCAATGGCTGAGAACCTCTATTTCATAAAGCCTTCGTAATGTCTCAGCAATAGCTGGCCCTCGATCTGCTTCATTGTATCTAACGCCACACCAACCATAATCAACATACTAGTGCCACCGAAACTCATGATGGTGGTCGGTATCCGAGTCACCGCAGACACGACGTTTGGTAGCAACGCAATCACCGTGAGGAAAATAGCACCGGCAAAGGTGATCCTGGTCAAAACCCTGTCTAGGTATTCAGCCGTGGGTCGCCCAGGCCGACGCCCGGGAATAAACCCGCCATACTTTTTCAGATTGTCCGCAACCTCAATGGGGTTAAACGTGACAGCTGTATAAAAGTATGTAAAGAAGAACACCAACAGAGCATACAGGATATTATAACCCAGTGTTCCGTAGCCGATGAATCGATTCACACCTTCAATCGCCGGGATGAATTGAGCCAAGGTCAAGGGAAAGGTCAGAACCGATGATGCGAAGATAACTGGGATCACACCGGCCTGGTTCACTTTCAACGGGATGTTGGTGCTTTGCCCACCATACATCTTCCGGCCTACGACCCGCTTGGCATACTGTACAGGAATCCGCCTTTCCGCCTGCTGAATCATGATCACGCCAACGATGACCACCAAGGACAGCACCAGGAAGACGATCACACTAATGGCACTCAAGGCGCCGACTCCGATACCTCGGATGGCAGTGTACAGTTCCCCGGGAATTCTGGCGACAATTCCGGTGAAAATAATTAGAGAAATGCCGTTTCCGATTCCCTTTGCGGAAATCTTCTCTCCCAACCACACCACAAACATTGTTCCCGCCGTCAAAGTGACGACAATCAACAGGGTAGTGAAAGCTCCGGGATTAGCAATAACTCCATAGGCCCGGGCGGTAACCGTAACCGCAAACCCCTGAATCAACGCTAAGACAACGGTACCGTATCTAGTGTAGTTAGAGATCTTGCGTCGCCCTTCCGGCCCTTCCTTGGCTAACTGCTCAAGCTGGGGAACCACAATGGTTAACAATTGAATGATAATCGAGCTGGTAATATAGGGCCCGACATTCATTGCAAAAACCGAAAATCGGGAGAAGGCTCCTCCGGCAAATAGGTCAAGAAAGCCGAAAATGTTGCCACCCGACATATCGAGACGCGATGCCAAGAGGTTAGCGTCCACTCCTGGCACCGGTACATAGGATCCCAAACGATAAATCACGAGCAGTCCCACGGTGTAGAGGATCTTTTTCCGTAGATCCGCAATCCGCCACGCATTTCGGAGGGCATCTAGCATCTAGATCACCTCGATCTTACCGCCGGCTCCCTCAATCTTCTCAGCGGCTGATTTAGAGAACTTATGGGCTTTTACCGTAAGCTGAGTCTGTAGCGCACCATCGCCTAAGATCTTAACTCCGTCCTGAATCTTGCGGATCAGGCCGGATTCCATCAAGACCTCGGGGGTGACAACAGTCCCTTCCTCGAACCGATTCAGTTCGGACACATTAACCGTTGCGTACTCCTTCTTGAAGGGGAAGTTCTTGAATCCCCGCTTCGGCAATCGTCGCACCAGCGGAGTCTGACCACCCTCGAAGGCCGGCCCCTTTCCTCCGGAACGAGCCAGCTGTCCCTTGTGTCCCTTGCCAGCGGTTTTCCCCCAACCGGAACCTATCCCGCGACCTACTCTCTTCTTCGCTCTTGTCCTTGCTCCGGAACTGGGTCTTAGTTCGTGTAGCCTCACACCTGCCACCTCCTCTTAACCATCACCTTGAGCTAATCGAGTTCTTCCACCTCGACTAAGTGGGCAACCTTACGGATCATTCCCCGTATTGCCGGGGTATCTTCATGTATGACCGTGGATTGCAGCTTGCGAAAGCCAAGGGCTTTAATGGTATCCTTCTGGTCCTGAGCGAAACCAATGGCGCTCTTCTTCCAAGTTACCTTCAACTTTTTCTCGGCCATATCTTTCCCTCCCAACACGGCACCTTCTTAGCCTAGGATCTCTTCCACCGACTTGCCGCGCAGTCGGGCAACTCCCTCAAGGGTCTTCATCGACTGAAGTCCTTTCAAGGTAGCCTTCACCACATTGATGGGGTTGTTTGACCCCTGTGACTTGGTCAAAATGTCCTTAACACCGGCGGTCTCCAAGACGGCACGAACGGGACCTCCAGCGATAACACCGGTTCCCGGGGCCGCGGGCTTCAAGAACACCTGCGCACCACAGAACTTACTAGTCACCGCGTGGGGAACGGTTGTACCCACCAGCGGGATCCTTACTAAGTTCTTCTTGGCCAGTTCGCTCCCCTTCCGAATGGCCTCTGCCACTTCCTTCGCTTTGCCGAGTCCGACACCGACCCGGCCCTTGCCATCACCGACCACAACTAGTGCGGTGAAGCTGCGGGTCCGGCCACCCTTAGCAGTCTTCGAAACCGGATTAATGCTTACGACTCGCTCTTCAAATTCGGTCTCTCTTGGTCTAAAGCTTCTTGCCAAGACATTACGCCCCCTTTCTCTCTTTAGAACTTCAGGCCTGCCTCCCGGGCACCTTCCGCCAGAGCCGCAACTCTGCCATGGTAAATAAAACCGCCCCGGTCAAATACCACTTCGGAAACGCCCTTCTCTAAAGCTCGCTTCGCGACTAGCTCGCCGACAGCCCTTGCAGCTTCTTTGTTACCCGTGTTCTCTAGATCCTTCAGCTCTAATGTCGACGCTGCCGCCAGGGTATGCCCAGCAACGTCATCGATCACCTGTGCGTAAATATGGCGGAGGCTGCGGAAAACATTGAGCCTAGGCCTCTGCGCCGTACCGGATATTTTGGTCCGAACCCGAACGTGACGGCGCTTCCGCTCCATCGCACGGCTATTCTTTGCCATCTGATTTCACCTCTCGTTGCCGAACTTACTATTTCCCAATGGGCCAACACTATCGGCACTAACCGATGATTGTTAGGCTCTACCGACCGGCCTTACCAGCTTTGCGGCGGACATGCTCGCCTGCGTATCGAATTCCCTTGCCAAGATAGGGCTCAGGCGGCCGTACAGCCCGAATGTCTGCTGCGGTTTGGCCTACCAGCTGCTTGTCGATCCCCTTCACGGTGATCCGCGTCGGAGCCGGTACCTCAAATTCGATTCCCGGAGCTGGGTCAATCTCTACAGGGTGAGAGTAGCCCATGCTGAGCACCAACTTCTTCCCCTGCAGCGCGGCTCGATATCCCACACCGATGATCTCGAGATTAATGGTGTATCCCTTGGTAACCCCTTCGACCATGTTGGCGATGAGGCTGCGAGTTAGACCATGGAGTGCCTTGTGCTCCTTCTCATCCGAGGCTCTGGAAACCACCAAAGCATTATCTGCATCCTGCTCGATGCTCACGGCCGGATGAAACTCCTGAGTCAACTCACCCATTGGCCCTTTGACGGAAACAACATTGCCATCTATGTTTACTGTAACTCCTGCCGGTACTGGAATCGGCATCTTACCAATCCTGGACACGTTTGTCCCCTCCTCCCTGTCAAAGCTAAAGTCTCTCCGCTGCTTCATCGATTAAACCTTGACGCCTTACGGACGTGGAACTCCGCCTCCGCTGGCAACAATTCCTGGAGACATCCGTCGACTCAAGCCCTGACCGGACATATTACCAAACGAAGCAGACGATTTCGCCTCCCACCCCTGCCTTCCGGGCCTCTCTGTCGCTCATCAAGCCCTGGCTGGTGGACACAACAGCTACTCCCAAACCACCTAGTACCTTCGGGATTTCATCGTGCTTGGCGTAAACCCGTCGACCGGGTCTGCTGATCCGCTTCAATCCAGAGATGGTTCTCTCTTTGTCCGGAGTGTACTTAAGATAAATTCGGATAAGCCCCTGGTTGCCGTCATCGATCCAGCGATAATCCTTGATATATCCCTCATCTTTGAGAAGCTTCGCCAGAGCCAACTTCATCTTGGAGCCAGGTATATCTACGCTGTTATGAAACACCGAATTCGCATTTCTAATCCGGGTCAGCATATCAGCGATCGGATCCGTAGTCACCATAAAGGTTTAACCCCCTTCCTCAGGACATTCTTACCAACTTGCTTTGGTTACCCCCGGAATTTGACCCCTAGAGGCCAAACTTCGGAAACAAACACGGCACATGTCAAACTTACGCATATATGCCCGGGGCCGTCCGCAGATCCGGCAACGATTGACCCTTCGGGTGCTGAACTTCGCAGGTCTCGCCGCCTTGTTGATCATAGACTTCTTTGCCACGTTCTCACTCCTTATCAAAGGCTTTTCTCATCGGGGCCAACAACGCCTGATCCGCCCCTGGACCAGGGTCTATTGCCTAAAGGGCATTCCCAAGTGCTTCAGGAGTGCGTAGGCTTCCTCATCGGTCTTAGCCGATGTTACGATCACGATGTCCATGCCCCGTACCTTATCGATGTCATCATAATTGATCTCCGGGAAGATCAGTTGTTCCCTAATTCCTAGGGAATAGTTGCCTCTGCCGTCAAAGGACTCCGGGGAGACTCCCCTAAAGTCGCGAATTCGAGGCAGTGCGACATTAAGCAATTTATCGAGAAAATGCCACATGCGGTCTCGGCGCAGGTCTACTTTGCAGCCGATGGGCATCCCTGTACGGATTTTAAAGGCAGCAACGGATTTCTTCGCTCTGGTAATCACCGGCTTCTGACCGGAAATCACCGTCAAGTCTCTAACGGCAGATTCCAGAGCCTTAGCATCGGTCACCGCATCGCTGAGTCCCATGTTCAGAACGACCTTGGTTACCGTCGGGACCATCATGATGTTTTCATACTTGAACTGTTCCAGAAGCTGCGGTACTACTTCCTTCTTGTACTTCTCTTCTAACCGAGCAGCCAACGCGCTTCCCTCCCCTCACAACTTAATCAGCAGATTTTCCACAATGTTTGCAGATCCGATTAACCTTCCCGTCCTGGCCTCGCTCTCGCTTGATGCGAGTAGCTCGGTTACAGCTCGGGCATACCAGTTGAACGTTCGAAGCGTGAATCGGGCCGGGGATTTCGACAATTCCTCCCTGGGGATCCGTTCTCGTAGGACGGGCATGCTTCTTGCGGATATTCAGCCCTTCGACTACAACCCGATTCTCGCTGGGGATGACCCGCAGGACCCTGCCAGTCTTACCCCGTTCATTGCCCGCGATGACTTTGACAGTGTCACCCTTCCGCACATGCACTTTACCGGGCACGGCAATGACCTCCTTCCCTAATCCTACAGTACCTCAGGAGCCAGGGAGACAATCTTCATGTAATTCTTCTCCCGCAACTCACGGGCTACCGGACCAAAAATCCGGGTGCCCCTGGGATTCCCCTGAGCATCGATGATAACCGCTGCGTTATCGTCAAAACCAATGTGGGAACCATCGGGCCTTCCGATGGACTTCTTGGTGCGGACCACAACCGCCCGAACGATGTCGCCCTTCTTTACCACGCCCCCGGGCGTAGCCTCTTTGACAGTAGCAATGATTACGTCTCCAATCCGGGCATAACGGCGACCGGAACCACCGGGGACCCGAATACACAACAGTTCCCTAGCCCCTGAATTGTCTGCCACCTTCAATCTGCTCTCTTGCTGAATCATGGATGCACACCCTCCTTCCCGGACATAGTTGGTAACAATTCGAGTTATTGGGCCTTCTCCACGATCCGGACAATTCGCCACCGCTTGGTCTTCGATAGCGGCCGAGTCTCCATGATTTCTACTCGATCGCCTTCACGAGCCTCGTTATTCTCGTCGTGGGCCTTAAACTTCTCTGTCTGCTTCACAATCTTGCCGTACATCGAGTGTCGAACCAATCGCTCAACGGAAACGACAGCGGTCTTATCCATCTTGTCGCTGACAACAACTCCGACACGTGTCTTACGCAATGCACGCTCAGCTTCTGCCACTTACAACCCTCCTCGCTCGCTGCTATCGAGCCAGCTTTAGCTCTCTTTCCCGTAGGATAGTCTTGACGCGGGCGATGTCCCGACGTACTTCCTTCAAACGCATGGGATTATCCAACTGCCCAGTGGCGTGCTGAAATCTCAGATTAAACAGCTCTTCCTTCAGATCGGTAAGTCTATTCTCCAGTTCCGCAGTGGTGTAATTACGCATCTCCTTAGCCTTCACTGGTCTCACCACCTACCTGCTCTCGAGCTACAAACTTACACTTAATTGGAAGCTTATGGCTTGCTGCTGTTATCGCTCTCCGAGCTAATTCTTCAGACACACCAGCGATTTCAAACATCACTCTACCAGGCTTTACTACAGCAACCCAGTATTCCGGGCTTCCCTTACCCTTACCCATCCGCGTCTCAGCCGGTTGAGAGGTAACGGGCTTATCGGGGAAAATCTTGATCCATACCTTACCGCCCCGACGAATGGTCCGAGTCATAGCAATACGAGCGGCCTCGATCTGATTACTGGTGATCCACCCCGGCTCCAACGCCTGTAGGCCATAGTCGCCGTAGCTGATTGCGGAACCGCGGTAGGCCTTACCCTTCATCCGACCACGCTGAACTTTTCGGCGCTTAACCCTTTTTGGAATCAGCATAGTGACTACCTACCCCTTTCTGCCGCCTCGCCGCCTCCAGGCAAAACCTCGCCCTTGTAAATCCAAACCTTGACTCCGATCTTGCCATAGGTAGTATTGGCTTCGGCAAAGCCATAATCGATATCAGCGCGAAGGGTATGCAGCGGAATACTTCCTTCCGAGATCCACTCAGTACGAGCAATCTCCGCTCCGCCAAGCCTTCCAGCTACTGCGATCTTAGTACCCTTTGCACCTAAGTTCATTGCCCGTTGCAGAGCCTGTCGCATTGCCCTTCGGAAGGAAATGCGCCGCTCTAGCTGAAAGGCAATATTCTCTGCTACCAATTGTGCGTCGGTTTCCGGACGCTTAACCTCGACGATATTGATCTGAATCTGCCGGCCGGTGGCACTTTCCAGATCCTTGCGCAACTTATCCACTTCCGAGCCGCCTCGACCAATCACCATTCCCGGTCTACCGGTATGGATGTTGATCTTGACGCGATTGGCTGCCCTTTCGATCTCTACCCTGGAGATCCCGGCCGTGTAGAATCGCTCTTTGATCAGCTTGCGGATTCTCAGGTCCTCGTGGAGGAACTCGGCATAGCTCTTGCGATTAGCATGCCACTTGCTGTCCCAGTCTCGAATGACACCGACCCGGAATCCAATCGGATTCACTTTCTGACCCACGCAGTTATTCCTCCTTTTCCTCCAAAATCACTGTGATATGGCTACTCCGCTTGCGAATCCGATCCGCCATTCCTCTGGCCCTGGGTCTGATCCGCTTCATCGTCGGCCCTTGGTCTACGAAAGCCCTTGCCACGTACAAGCTATCTACGTCCATATCGTAGTTATTCTCCGCATTTGCCATTGCCGACCGCAACAGCTTCTCTACCACTGTGGACGCTCCCTTGGGTGTAAAGCGGAGGATCGCCAACGCTTCGTCGACGCTCTTGCCTCGGATCAAGTCAACTACTTGACGGGCCTTGCGCGGCGATATTCTCACATATTTCGCTACTGCACGTGCCTGCATAAATCTCAACCCTCCTAACTACACCAGCTTCACCCAGTTAACGTACCCTGCTGGCCCTTTCACTTCCAGCATGGCCTCTAAAGGTCCGAGTAGGAACAAACTCTCCTAACTTGTGACCTACCATATCCTCCGTGATGTAAACCGGTACATGCTTTCGGCCATCATGAACAGCGATAGTATGCCCAACAAGTTCTGGGAAAATGGTCGAGCGACGACTCCAAGTCTTGATCACTCGCTTCTCGCCCTTTTCATTCATCGCCTGAATCTTCTTGAGCAAATGATCGTCGATAAATGGCCCCTTCTTTAGGGAACGGCTCATCTGCAGCATTGCCTCCCTTCATTTCACCTTTGGCTGTTATCTTCTATCCGACTATCAAGACAGTGCGCGGTGGGCCGCCATAGTGGCACTGCTTCAGAACCACCCAATGCTGACGGCCGGTAAAGCGCCTATCACTACTTCTTCCGTCTCCGAACGATGTATTTATCCGACTCCTTCTTCTTCCGGGTCTTCTGACCAAGGGTCGGCTTACCCCAAGGAGTCAAGGGTGAAGGATGCCCAATTGGTGCCCTACCCTCTCCACCACCATGGGGGTGATCGACGGGGTTCATCGCTACACCGCGGACCCGAGGCCGACGCCCCAGCCAGCGGCTGCGTCCTGCCTTACCAACGGTGAGGTTCTCATGGTCTACGTTCCCCACTTGTCCGAGGGTAGCCCGGCAAGTAGCCAAGACCATCCGAATTTCGCCGGAAGGCAAACGCAAGGTTGCGTAGCGCCCTTCCCTAGCCATCAACTGAGCAGAGGTGCCGGCAGAACGGGCCAGCTGACCGCCCTTACCGGGCTGCAGCTCAATGTTGTGGACAACACTACCAACGGGAATATTCTCCAAAGGCAGTGCATTACCTACCCTAATGTCGGCCTCAGGGCCAGACTCAACGATATCGCCCACCTGCAACCCAAGGGGTGCTAGAATATAGCGCTTTTCACCGTCTACGTAATGCAGCAGCGCGATATGAGCGGAACGGTTAGGATCGTACTCGATGCCTGCTACCTTAGCCGGGATGCCGTCCTTATTCCGCTTGAAATCGATAATTCGGTACTTCCGTTTGTGGCCACCCCCACGATTCCGGCTGGTAATGCGACCACTGGCATTGCGACCACCGCTCTTATTTAACGGTGCCAGTAAGGACTTTTCAGGCTCAGACTTGGTAATCTCAGAGAAAGTGTTGACCGTCATTGTCCGCCGACTGGGAGTTGTAGGTCTAAACTGTTTTACCGCCACTGTTATCCCTCCTTTGTCCCTCGCAATTTAGCTACTTTGCTGGTGCGAGACTTAGAGGCCCTCAAAGATTTCGATCTGATCACCGGGTTGCAGGGTGACAATGGCCTTCTTACGCTCCGGCCGCCGCCCTACAAAGCGTCCCATTCTCTTCAGTTTGCCTTGATGTCGCATGGTGTTAACCTTAACGACCTTTACGTCGAAAATCTCTTCAATGGCCTGTTTGATTTGGTACTTGTTGGCTTTCGGATCAACCTCAAAGGTGTACTTGTTGTCAGCCATCAAGTCCGTGCTTCGCTCAGTAATAATCGGACGTCTAATAATATCACGAGGATCTGCCACTAGCCAAGCACCTCCTCGATTTTATCCAAGGCCCCCTGGGTGAATACTACATAGTCGTAGTTGAGGACATCATAGGCATTCAGGTCCAGGGCCATTCTGGCTTCTACCTTGGGAAGATTGCGAGCAGACAGCACCACTGTGCGATCCGGCTCACCAGTAACTACAAGTGCTTTTCCATCTGCGATGTTCAGATTACCGAGTACAGTCAACATGGCCTTGGTCTTGGGCTCAGGGAAGGTCAACTTGTCGAGCACAATTACTCGCTCGCCCTGTGCCTTAGCCGATAGTGCCGACCGGAGTGCATTGCGCCGGGCCTTCTTCGGCATCTTCTGCCGATGATCACGGGGCTGAGGACCAAAAACTACACCACCGCCAACCCATTGCGGCGCCCGAATACTTCCCTGCCGTGCCCGACCGGTACCCTTTTGTCTCCAGGGCTTGCGACCACCGCCCCGAACTGCAGCCCTGGTCTTAGTTGCTGCCGTACCTTGCCGCTGATTGGCCAAGTACATCACAACATAGCGGTGCATCAAATCATGGTTCGGCTCTACCCCGAAAATCTTCTCGTTCAGATTAGCGGTACCAACCTCTTGACCTTCCATGTTATACACGGCTACTTCTGGCATTGGAAAAAGCCCCCTTTCTCTAGGAACTTCTCTCGTTTATCTCATTGCAGATTTTCTACAACGGAAAATATCGCATCTCGGCGACGCTACTTCACAGTAGCACGCACGGTAACATAGGAACCTCTGATACCGGGAATACCGCCCTTGACTAACAAGAGGTTGCGCTCAGAGTCAACCCGCACTACCTCAAGACCAAGGATGGTTCTCTTCACGCCACCCATGCGACCCGGGAGCTTACGACCCTTAAACACTCTGGCCGGACCAACGGCTCCCAAGGAACCCACACGGCGATGATACCGAGAACCATGGGCCATGGGACCACGCCGGAAGTTGTGGCGTTTGATTACCCCGGCAAAACCCTTCCCCTTGGTGGTGCCAGTCACATCGACCCGGTCACCCTCAGAGAAAATGTCCACTCCGATGGTATCGCCCACGTTCAGGGCCTGCATCTCTGGAGAATCCTCAACCCGGAACTCCCGCAGGCGACGAACAGACTTCACACCTGCCTTCTGCAAATGCCCTTTCAGCGGCTTGTTGATTAACGACTCCCGCTTCTCGCCATATCCGAGCTGAACGGCTTCGTATCCATCGGTAGCTGTGGTCTTCTTTTGCACAACAACGTTTGGGGTGACTTCAATAACGGTGACCGGCAACAGCTCACCATTTTCGGTAAACACTTGGGTCATCCCCAACTTACGACCAATCAAACCCTTAGGCACTTGTTACACCTCCCTCTGACGAACCGACTCACCGACGCAGGCTAAGTACTACAACTTGATTTCAATGTCTACAGCAGCCGGTAGGTCGAGACGCATTAACGCATCAACGGTTTTTGGTGTTGGATTCAAGATATCAATCAGGCGCTTGTGAGTCCTCATTTCAAACTGCTCACGGGAATCCTTGTGGATGTGCGTCGAACGCAACACTGTAAAAATCCGTTGCTCCGTTGGCAAAGGAATCGGTCCCGATACCTTGGCCCCGGTCCGGCTAGCAGTGTCCACAATCTTGCTCGCAGAGGAATCCAACAGCCCTACATCAAAGGCCTTCAACCTAATGCGGATCTTCTGTTTTGCAGCCATCGGCAAAACCCTCCCTTCTCGCCCGAATCGTGTCGGACTAGCTCCATGGAAATTCCCCGGCAGACCTGTCGGCAACCTCCCACTTCATCGCCCACAAAGGCAACCATCCCATGCCTTCGTAACTGTCCTAACATTGCGATGGGGGGAGTCGATGTCCCCCCGAATCTAGTTAAAGCAATCTCACCTATTGGGTGATTTTCACCTAGCTAATAATCTTGGTGATTACACCGGCACCGACGGTACGGCCACCCTCACGAATCGCAAAGCGCAGGCCTTCCTCCATCGCAATCGGGGCAATCAGTTCGCCACCGATGGTTACGTTG